>PCCP01000023.1 GCA_002731775.1 Gammaproteobacteria bacterium | reverse complement strand
CTGATGCCAGGTAGACTTTTCTAGCCCCAGCATCTCGGGCCATCTGCACAATCTGCTTTGAAGTGGTTCCTCTGACAATGGAGTCGTCCACAAGCAATACATTCTTACCCCTGAATTCGAGCTCTACAGTATTGAGTTTTCGACGCACGGATTTATGCCGTTGTTCCTGTTCAGGCATGATAAAAGTCCTACCCACATAACGATTCTTAACCAGGCCTTCACGGTACTTGACGCCCAACCTATGCGCCATGGGTAGAGCCGCAGTGCAACTGGTATCGGGGATTGGGATAATGACATCGATATCATTATCAGGATACATTCGCAGAATTTTGTCGGCCAGCTTTTCTCCCATTTTAAGCCTGGCCTTATATACGGACACGCCATCCATGATCGAATCAGGTCTTGCCAGGTAAACATGCTCAAAGATACAGGGATTCCAATTTACATTCTTAGCACATTGTTGCCGGTGTACCTTACCGCTGGTTTCAACATAAACAGCCTCGCCAGGATTTATATCATCAATAAATGAAAAACCGAGCACACTCAACGCGACACTCTCTGATGCAATCATATATTCTGGCCCGTCTGGGGTTTGCCGTTCCCCGAAAACAATGGGCCGAATACCATTGGGATCCCTAAAGCCAACAATACCGTAACCCGTAATCAAGGCGACCACAGCATAGGCGCCAATGGCCCGTTGATGAACACGCTTGACTGCCTCGAACACATCCTCAGGGTCCAGCCTCAGACCGGAAACATCTTGAAGTTCGTGGGCGAATACATTCAACAGCACTTCCGAATCGGAACTGGTATTAATATGGCGTCTGTCTGACCTGAACAAATCTTCGTTCAACGCTTCAGCATTGGTTAAATTGCCGTTGTGCACCATGCATATGCCAAAGGGAGAGTTAACATACATGGGCTGGGCTTCTGCTGAACTTGCTGTGCCCGCAGTAGGGTAGCGTACATGAGCAATTCCCATGGACCCTTGCAAGGTGTCCATCTGCGACTGACTAAAAACGTCCCTCACTAAACCATTTTCCTTACGCAAGTGCAGTTTATCGCCATTACAGGTCATCATTCCTGCAGCATCCTGGCCTCTATGCTGCAACACTGTTAACGCATCGTAGAGGTCATAACTGACTGCTTTTTTTCCAACCATGCCAACTAAACCACACATCCTGATTATCCTTTATAAAGTATGCTCAATATTTCATTACCAAAGTGTTCTAGATTTCATTAACTCACTATTTGCCCAGATATCTGCCATAAGCACATGACTACTATCTATGGCATTCAGCAATGAACTTGCTTTGCCGAAAATCAAGGGTGAAAGCCATTCAATCAGTGCCAGCACCTGGGGAATTAGCAAAGATTCCTGCCACCAGTCCTCTTCCTGTAACGCTGTCAAATAGTACATCACGGCTACGATAATCATGACCACAATAAGGCCACGGGCCGAACCGAAAAACAAGCCTATCATCCGGTCTGTTCCACTTAGTCCTGTTCTCTTAACCAGTTCACTCAATGCATTGGTTATTAGAGAACCAATCACCAACGTCGCTATAATCAGGAGAATATATGATGCTCCCAAACGCATGGTTGGCATATCAATATAAGGCCTGAGTATTTCCGACACAGGGCTTGAAAAAACCCTGGAAACAACCAGAGCCAGAACCCAGACACCGAGCGATAGTGCTTCCCTGACAAAGCCCCGTAACAGTGATATCGCTGCCGAGCTTGCCACCACAGCAACAATTATCCAGTCAACATTATTCATCAGCATGTTCAACCGCCCACCTGGCCGAGATCATCTTCCACGCGGTAACGGGTTATCTGGATTTCTAAATTCAATTTTTCAGCCAGGTCATAGCCGGTTTTCAGCAAGCTTGCCCTATCAAGAGAAGGACCGACAAGCACCTGATAAAACAAGCCCTTGTTGGTACGGCTTTCCAGAATATAACTCTTATGTCCCAATGCTCGTATATCACCGCGCAGGCCGCGGGCATTGTCTGGGTCTCTAAAACTCGACACCTGCAGGCTCCAACCCACCGGCAGGCCGTTTTCATCCAGAGTCAGCCCCTCAGACGCTGGATAGGCCTTCTCATCTACCACTTCTATAGGCAATTTAGCCGTACTGGCAGCTTCCAATATCTGCATGTCATTTTTAATTTTGGCCACGGACACTCTTTCTACGGAAATCTCTGGCGGTGTGGGAATGGTGGTAGTCAGCCTCAATCGTTCCTCATCTGAACCATCAAACAACATAGGAAGAAAAATAATGGTTAGTGACACCACCACCACCATCCCCATTAATCGCTGTTTGAACTTGAGCTCCACGATGCACGGCTTTCCATTTAAATAGATTCAACTTGCAATAAATCGAGCACCGTACCAACCACCGGGAAAGAACCAAATACTAGGATCGTGGTCCCCGGTTCGCTAGCTTCGAATGCTGCCTCAAAAGCTGTTGCTACTTTAGCATAACAACCCGCAGCAGGTTGCATTTCTTGTTGCAGAGCTGCTTTTAAATCTGCGCTGGCGGCAGACCTTTTTTCTTCAGTTTCGGTGAAGTACCAGGCATCAATTACAGTACTCATTAAATTCAGGACCGTATGGAAATCCTTATCCGCATACATGCCAACCACCGCCAGCAGCCGACCCCTATCAACAATCTTACTGATCTGCGACACCAAATATTCTGCAGCACTGGGGTTATGGGCAACATCCAGTATAAGACGCCTGCCATGCCAGGGTATCTGCTGCATCCTACCCGGCAGTCGAGTTTTATTAAGAATATCCTGAAATTGAGCAGTGTCTGGTGCAATGCCAACAAGTTGTGCTGCTTGCAGAGCACCGGCAGCACTGGTATTGGGTAACCAGCCCAGGTGTTCAGCAGGGTATTCTATCAGCTCGTTTTCTGGCGTTCGACACCAGTATGAAGCAATCTGATAACCATATTCGCAACCCTGTTGGCTCACAGGCGAGGCCAGCCTATCTGCTTCAGCCAGTATTGACTTTGTAGCGGGAGTATCAACCAGAACCAGGGGTATGCCAGGGCGCAGAATACCCGCCTTTTCAAAGCCAATTTCTTCTTTCGTTGCGCCCAGGTAATTCTGGTGATCCAGCGCAATCTGGGTGATGATACATAGGTCAGGCCTTACTACATTCATTGCATCAAGACGCCCACCTAGGCCAACTTCCAAAATAGCGACATCAACCCCGGCTTCCTCAAATATCAGCATCGAGGCTAAAGCCGAAAATTCAAAATAGCTCAATGAAACCGAGCCTCTTGTGGTCTCAATTTTTTCAAACGCTTTTACAATAGTCGCATCAGATACGTTGACGCCATTAATTCTTATTCTCTCATTGAAACAGGTCAAATGAGGTGAAGTGGCCAACCCAACCTTCTCACCCGCAGCCAGTGCCATCTCCATGAGATATTCACATGTTGTCCCCTTGCCATTGGTACCGGCGACCAAAATAACCTGATCCCCAGGATGCTCAACCTTCAACTGCGCTGCTACCTGGGCCACTCGACTAAGCCCCAGATCCCATTTTACGGGGTGCAACTGCACAATGTAATCAAGCCATGATTCAAGCGACGAGGGCATCTAGTGCAGACCTAATTTCCTGGACAAGCGTGACCACAGAAGTCTCTAACTCACCAATATTGTTCTCATGAAACGCCATATAATCAACGATAGCCGATCCTACCACGACCCCATCTGACTCATGGGCTACCGCGGCTGCGGTCACTCCATTTTTAATCCCAAAGCCAACATAAAGTGGCATTTTGACGATTTTTTTCATTGCCCGAACCTTTCCAGATACTTCAGCGGTATTCAGGCTACCCGCTCCAGTCGTGCCCTTGAGCGAAACATAATAGACAAACCCCCGACTCCTGGAGCTGATTCCTGCAGCCCGTTCAGGCGTGGTTGTGGGGGCCAGTAAATACACCGATTCGATATCATGTTGCTCCAGATAGCAAGACAGATCAGCTGCTTCTTCCGGTGGCAGGTTAACGATGATGGTTCCATCAATTCCGCACTTCGATGCTTGCTGGGCAAAATTCTCATAACCCATTTTTTCAATGGGATTTAAATAACCCATCAAAACCACTGGCGTCGCCTGATCTAGATTGCGGAATTCCGCGACCAGTTGCATCACATCAAGCAGAGAAGTCCCTGCTCTTAAGGCTCTTTCATGAGCCCTTTGAATCACCGGACCTTCTGCTTCTGGATCGGAAAAGGGAACACCTAGTTCAATCACATCAACCCCGGCTGCCACCAATTTATGCATTAAGGGTACGGTTACCGACTGATCGGGATCTCCCGCGACGATGTAAGTAACCAACGCTTTTTTGCCCAGGTCTCTCAATAAACCCGCTTTGCTTGATAATCGGCTCACTGACCCTCCCTAGCCTATCGAAATACCGTCTATTTTAGCCATTGTCGGAACATCTTTGTCACCACGACCGGATAAGTTAACAATGATATGCTGCTCTACGGGCAGGCTTGCCGCTAACTGCATGGCATAAGCAAGGGCATGGCTGGATTCCAGGGCTGGTAGTATTCCTTCGAGGAGATTCAGTTGTCTGAAGGCAGCCAGGGCCTCCTGATCGGTCACTGCCACATATTCTGCTCGCTTGATATCTTTAAGCCAGGCGTGTTCAGGTCCCACGCCGGGATAATCCAGACCGGCAGATATAGAATGAGTCTCCGCTATCAGACCATTTTTATCCTGCATCAGATAAGTTCTGTTACCATGTAAAACGCCCACCTCGCCGGCCGTCAGTGGCGCCGCGTGCTGACCGGAAGCAATACCACTGCCCCCTGCCTCAACACCCACCAGCCTGACATCCTGATCATCCAGGAAAGGATAGAAGATCCCCATGGCATTGGAACCGCCGCCGACACAAGCGACCACCGCATCGGGTAAGCCACCCTGCCTGGAAGCAAACTGCTGCTTGGCTTCTCGTCCAATAACGGCTTGAAAGTCCCTCACGATCATAGGATACGGGTGGGGCCCAGCAACGGTGCCGATAATGTAATGAGTATCATCAATATTGGTTACCCAATCGCGCATGGCTTCATTGAGCGCATCCTTCAGGGTTTTCGAACCAGATGTCACCGGTACCACTTCGGCACCCAGTAATTTCATCCTGTAAACATTATGACTCTGGCGCTCAATATCTTCACTACCCATATAAACACAACAGGACAAGCCAAACCTTGCTGCCACAGTAGCCGCGGCAACGCCATGCTGACCGGCACCAGTTTCAGCAATAATGCGCGGCTTGCCCATATGTTTAGCCAGAATTGCCTGACCTATACAATTATTAATCTTATGCGCACCGGTATGATTTAAATCTTCGCGTTTTAGCCAGATCTGCGCGCCACCGGCTGCCTCGGTCAAGCGCTGCGCATGATAAAGAGGAGATGCCCGTCCCACATAATGCTCAAGATCGGAATTGAGTGTTGCCAGAAAATTTTCATCAACCTTTAATCGGGAATATTCATTTTCCAGGTCATCAAGGGCTGCCATTAAGGTTTCTGAGACAAACTTTCCACCATAAATCCCGAAATGACCTCTCTCATCTGGTAAAAGTGGCTGTTTCTCGTTTACCCCTGAATATCGATCACTCATAGTCTCTGCCTCGATCAACTGTCGCAACAACAGCCAGAAATTCCTTTACCTTAGTGGAATCTTTGATACCGGGCTCTGACTCCACGCCACTACACACATCCACTGCGTAAGGTTGCACTGTTGTTATGGCCTGGCTTACATTATCCTTGTTCAAACCACCTGCCAGAACCAGAGGCTGGTCAAGATTGGGCAACCCCCGCCAGTCAAACGTCATGCCGGTTCCGCCCTGCTGACCTTGCACCATGGAATCAACCAAAATTGCCTGGCTGGATGGAAAGTGCCGCACCCTGGACGCCAGTTCAGCGCCGCTGCTAACCTTAAATACCTTCATATAGGGGACATCGAACTGTTTGCAATAAGCTTCATCTTCATCACCATGGAACTGTAATAAATCGATCTGGACTTTATCTAAGAAGGATCTGACTTCAACGACATTTGCATTAACGAACAGGCCGACCTTGGTTACAAAAGCGGGTACCACCGCCACAATGTCAACAGCCTGCTGGACAGAAACATAGCGGGCGCTTCTTGGGTATCGGTTCAAGCCAATCGCATCTGCACCAGCCAGCACAGCATCCCTGGCATCCCTGACGGAGGTAATCCCACATATTTTTGCCCTGGTTCTGACCAATTCCCTGATCCCCGCCCGGATTGAGCTCAAAAAAAGCCGTAGTCTAACACGGCATACCTATTCGATGGGCAATAGTCCAAGAAGGTGAGGTAATTGCGCCTCCACGGGTAAATAATATTGGTCCGGATAGAGGACACTGACGAGATAGAGGCCACAGGCAGGCGCCATTTTTCCTGCTCGGGATCGATCCTTCATTGCCAGTAGTTGCCCTACCCATTCCAGGGGTTTGTTTCCGCAGCCTACTTCCAGTAGCACACCGATAATATTGCGAACCATATGATAGAGGAAGGCATTGGCGATTATATCCACAAATACCAGACTCCCCTGACTTTTGACTGTAATACGATGAATATTCCGAAATGGTGTCCTGGCCTGGCAGTGAGCTGATCTAAAAGAAGTAAAATCCTGTTCTCCTAATAACGCCTGGGCCGCCTCATGCATAACAGCAGGTTGCAAATCCCTGAAATACCGAGCATATGAATTCGATGCAATCGGGCTGCGCCGCCTTTTATTATAAATAATGTACAGGTAACGCCGCGCAATGGCAGAATGACGAGCATCAAAGGCACTGGATACCGGTTGCATCCAGACAACGGCAATATCATCGGGGAGAAGCGCGTTGGTACCCTCGACCCAGGCTTTACTGGTACGCACTACACCCACATCCACATCAAAATGAACCACTTGCTGAGTGGCGTGAACACCTGTATCGGTACGACCCGCACAACTAACCTTTATTTGAGTATTGGCAATCTTACTCAGGGCACCCTCCAGTTCGGCCTGAACCGTACTG
>PCCP01000111.1 GCA_002731775.1 Gammaproteobacteria bacterium | reverse complement strand
TTGCTGCTTTCTTCCTGGCTGGAGCCTTCCTTTTTACCGCTTTCTTCTTTGCTGCTTTCTTCCTGGCTGGAGCCTTCCTTTTTACCGCTTTCTTCTTTGTTACCTTCTTAGCTGCCTTCTTTTTGGCTGGCTTTCGTTTGGCCGCTTTTTTCTTCGCCGGCTTCCTCTTGGCTGCCTTTTTCTTAGCTACCTTTTTCTTGGTAGCCTTCTTCTTAGCCGGGGCTTTGCGCTTCGCGACTTTCCGTTTTACAGCTTTCTTGGCTGCCGCTCTGCGCTTAACTGGCTTCTTTCTAGCCTTCTTTTTAGCTGCCTTTTTCTTTGCTACTTTTTTCTTTGCTACTTTTTTCTTTGCTACTTTTTTCGCCGCTTTCTTCCTGGCTGGCTTTTTCTTTGCGGTTTTCTTTCCGGCTTTGCGGGCCGCTGCCTTGGCCTTCGCTGCAGCTTTCTTGGCTGCGGCTTTCTCCTTGAGAGCAGCTTTCTTCGCGGCTACCGTGGCCCTCGCCATGTCCTTACGCGCTTTCCTGGCGGCCTTGGCTGCTGCGGCTTTGGCTTTCTTCTTCTTCCACTTGGCCATGAACGCCTTCACGGCTTTGTTCAGGTCAGCTTCTGCTTTTGCGGCTTCCGCTGCTTTTCTGGCCTTCGCCCTCGCAGCAACCTCAGCAGCTCGTGCTCTGGCTTTCGCCATTCTCAGCCTGGCATTGAGCGCTGCTGCTCTTGCCGATGCCTTACGTGATGCATTTCGAGCTGCGCCTGCTGCTCTCTTTTTCGCCGCCGTCTTAATCTTGCCTGCAGCTCTCTTCGCAGCTGCGGCTTTTTTACGAGCGGCTGTTGCAGCTTTTTTGGCTGCAGCATCTGCTTGCTTTTGTATCTTGACTACCATTGCATTTGCTTTAATCAAGGTCGGGCTGTTAATTTCGACAACCACCACCTTTTTCCTGGCAGTTGCTTTCCTTTTTCGTTTAACTTTAGCCATGTTCGTTTCTCTCCTAAGTTGTGAATCGTAACCGCTTAAGTTTAACAATTGTACCTGCTGCATTGCCGACAACATATCACATAGATTATCTGGCTTACAGCGAACTGGATACAAAACTGATTAAATAGAAAAATTCTTTTTACCAGTCCATGCACAATACCCACTAATGCATGGTGTTAACATTATATTTCGCTACTTGATTGAAAAACTTTAAGAAAAGGTGGACTATTGTTGTGATTCTTTTGTGTGTCAAAAAGTTAGCTAAGCTGTAAAATCTATATAGAATTTTTAAAGCTTGTTTTAATTGACCTGGAACAACCTATAAATCGCTTTGCGGAACTCAGGAACTAAGGAAACAGTCCTTTAAAAAACGCCGCGAATTCAAACAGGCAGGTCCAAAGTTCAACTGCCATTTTTTGTCACCAGTCACACATTCCAGTATTCGATATTGCGCTCAAAAACAAAAAGCCTGAGTAAAACTCAGGCTGTTGTTGACGGCAAGTCGTCACCAGCAGTTCAACTCAACGCCGAGAGTATCTGTCGACGAGTTTTCTCGACCGATGCCACTCCACTGACTCTAATTACTCTGATCGCTGTTCCTGCTGCCGCCAGTTTCTTGTAAAAATCCACCAGTGGCTTGGTTTGCTGGTGATAGAGCGCCAGACGCGTTCGAGTCGTTTCTTCTTTGTCGTCTTCTCTTTGAATCAGTTCTTCACCGGTTTTATCGTCGATATTGTGTACCTTGGGCGGATTGAAAGGCACATGATAGACGCGCCCGGAATCAAGATGTACGCGACGTCCGCCGAGTCGTTTAACTATTTCATCATCCGGCACTTCGATCTCCAGCATCACGTCGATCTCGACTTGCGCCTGCACCAGCGCCTCGGCCTGCGGTATGGTTCTGGGAAAACCGTCAAACAGGAAACCCTGCCGACAATCGTCTTCTTGAATTCTTGCCTTTACCAGGGCAATGATAATCTCGTCGGTGACTAGCCCGCCGGCAGCCATAACCTGCTCCACCTTTGTCCCCAACTCGGTCTTGGCCTTGACCGCTGCCCGTAACATATCGCCGGTGGATATTTGGGGGATACCGTAGGCTTCGCTAAGAAACTGTGCCTGCGTCCCCTTACCGGCGCCCGGCGCGCCCAACAAAATCATTCTCATGCCTTACTCCTGCTATCACCGCATTTGCTATCGATCATAACCCATTTTCCTTGGCTTGCTGCCACAGCGCTTCCAGTTCGGATAATTCGGTTTCAGCGATATTCTTTTCGCAAGCCAGCAGCGCGGCCTCAATCCATTGAAAGCGGCGTTCGAACTTGCGATTGGACGAGCGCAGTGCTACCTCAGCTTCAATCCTGGTATGCCTTGCCAGGTTTACCACCGCGAACAGTATGTCGCCTAACTCGGCGTTGATCTGTTGCGGATCTGCTGCCGCCACAGCTTCCTCAAATTCGGTTATTTCCTCTTTCAGCTTAGCCAGCACCCCGCCCACATCTTCCCAGTCGAAGCCGACGTTGGCAGCTCGATTCTGCAGCTTGCGAGCCCGTTCCAGCGCCGGCAGTGCCTGGGGAACATCGGCCAATATGCTCGCAGGTTCATGCTGATCTTCAATGCCACGCTGCTGACGCTTTTCTTCTCGCTCTACCGCCTTGATAGCCTCCCAGTTAACGACGACTTGCTCGGCGCTAATGTCCGCCGTGTGGCCAAATAGTTCCACCTTGCCCTCGGGGAACACGTGGGGATGACGCCGAATCAGTTTTCTGGTTATGGCATCGGCAACATCGGCAAAGTTAAAATGGCCCTCCTCACTGGCAATTTGCGCATAGAAGGTTACTTGAAACAGTAGATCTCCAAGTTCATCTTCCAGATCCGCCATATCGCCACTCTCAATTGCACTCACGACTTCGTAGACTTCTTCCAGCGTGTAAGGTGCCAGGGAACTGATCGATTGTTCGAGATCCCAGGGACAACCGTGCTCTCTGTCGCGCAACATATTTGTCACGCTGATCAATTTTTCGATGGCTGATTTTTCTGTGAATTCTTGTTGTTGCACTTTTTGTCCTTTAATCCTAGAAATATTCGTGGTAGTGGAGATGACGTGTTACCGATAATTGCCCGAGCAAATGCCGTGCCTAGCCCAGGCGTTCAAATTCGGCTATCGACTCCACGTGAGTGGTGTGGGGAAACATATCCATTACTCCTGCCGATTTCAATTTGTATCCTTGCTGAATTAACACTGCGCTATCCCGGGCCAGCGTCGCCGGATTACAGGAAATATAGACGATTTTCCTGACCCGGAAATGCGCGATTTGCTCCATGATCTCGATGGCGCCGGATCGAGGCGGATCCAGAAGTATTTTGCTAAATTGACCAGCAGCCCATTTCTTGTCACTCAGAGATTCGCAAAGATTTGCTGCATAAAAAGCAGTATTGGAAAGCTTATTAAGACGTGCATTTTCTTCACCCCGTTTGACCATTTCCGCACTTCCTTCTACACCTATGACTTGACTGCAGCGAGTTGCCAGGGGCAAGGTGAAGTTGCCGAGTCCACAAAATAGATCCAGCACCACATCACTGGCTTCCAACTCCAGCAGATGCAGAGCCCGATGAATAATGAGTCGGTTAATATCTGCATTGACCTGGGTAAAATCCATGGGGTGAAAATTCATGATCAAATCAAACTCGGGCAGGAAGTATTGTAGTCGATCCTCGCCATCGTCCGGGTGCAGTTTGTGCACGGATTCAATACCCCCCGGTTGTAGATATAACTGCAGATCATGGCTGCGGGCAAATTTGGAAAACGCCGACAGGTCTGATGCGCTCAAGGCCTGCAAATGTCTGAACACCAATGCAACCCGATTCGCCGTCACCGCGCCGCTTCGAGTTTCGCCCACCGCCACTTCAATCTGGGGAATATTGTAGCGGGCTTGCAACTGCGAGATAACATCCCGTAAGGGCTGAATCAGAGACGCTACCTCCGGCACCAGCACTTTGCAGTCGTTCATGTCGGTAATGAAGCTGCTGTATTTTTCGCGAAAACCTACTAGCACGCCACCTTTCCTGGCGACCAGTCGCACTGCCAACCGGGCCTTGCGTCGATAGTGAAAACTCTCTGCCTGCAGATTGGGCAATAATTGAAAGTTGTCGGGAGCAAGCTTTGTCAGGTGTTGTAACTGTTCCAGCAAAACCGATTGTTTGAGGGCAATCTGGGATTGGGAGTCCATGTGTTGCAAGGAGCAGCCTCCGCACCGGGATGCGAACTGGCACCGGGGAGTGACTCTGGTTGGCGCCGGATTTTTGATTTCCTGCGCCGCGAGTTCATCAAACTGACCGCGCCTGCGCACGAATTTCGCGCTGACCAACTCATGGGGCAGCGCTCCATCGACGAAGGCCACCTTGCCGTCGATGCGGGCTACACCACGGCCCTCATGGCTGAGGGAAGTAATCTCCAGTTCAACCGGCTCAGCGGGTAAGCTACGCCTTCTGAATCTACGCTTGCTCATTAGTCAGTTTACTCTGGATTAGATAATCGAGTGACGTGATGCAGGCGGCTTGGTACAACTTGTACTTAATCGAAAACGCCAGTGGAGAGGTAGCGATCACCGCGGTCACAAATAATCGCAACAATAGTGGCGTTCTCCACTCGCCGTGACAATTCCAGTGCAACATGCACCGAACCACCGGAAGAAATACCGCAGAAGATGCCCTCCTCCCGCGCCAGTGCGCGCATACTGATTTCCGCCTGCTCCTGGTCGACGTCTATTACCGTATCCACCCGGCTGCGATCGAAGATGGCAGGCAGATAAGCTTCAGGCCAGCGCCGGATACCGGGAATTCGCGATCCGTCTTTGGGTTGCAAGCCAATGACCTCTATCTCGGGATTCTGCTCCTTCAAATAACGGGAAACCCCCATTATCGTCCCCGTGGTGCCCATCGAGCTGACAAAATGGGTAATGCCCCCCTTGGTATCGCGCCAGATTTCCGGTCCGGTATGCATGTAATGGGCATTGGGGTTGTCCTGATTGGCGAACTGATCGAGTACTTTTCCCTTGCCTTCGACTTGCATCTGCTGCGCCAGATCTCTGGCTCCCTCCATGCCCTGTTTTTCCGTAACCAGGATTAGCTCGGCACCGTAAGCGCTCATGGACGCCTTGCGCTCGTCGCTGCTGTTGGCGGGCATGATCAGGGTTAGTTTGTATCCCTTGATCGCGGCCACCATGGCCAGAGCGATGCCGGTGTTGCCACTGGTCGCCTCGATTAACACATCGCCAGGTTTGATTTCGCCACGTAATTCCGCCTGCTGAATCATACTCAGCGCCGGCCGATCCTTGACCGATCCGGCAGGGTTGTCACCCTCGAGCTTGCACAACACGGTATTGGTGGTGACGCCGGGCAGGCGTTGTAACTTCACCAGCGGCGTATTTCCGATTTGGTTTTCGATGGAGTGATAAGACGGCATAACAGTCCGTTTGTATTCAGCTCAGCTGAATTGCGGCTAGCGCGAAATTCTACACGGAAAGTAGCGGCGGTTAAAGTTCAGGACTTGCCGATAAATAAACTGCGACTATTGAGTGGCTTGTCGCCGAGGTGAGTCCCCAGCGCTATTCGCAGCAGTCGTTTAGCCGATTTGGCTATTGCCTCATCGGCAAGATCCAATTCCCGCAGTGCAATCAGATGTGCGCCAGCAAACAAATTTGTACTGCCGCTGTTTGTTGCAACTTCAGCGACGCTGGCGCTGGCGGCAGCCAACTCGAAGCCTACATTCGGCGTGAACCGATAAGACGCACCGCCATCGATCGGTTCATGGCTATGACAATCGGTGTGGAGGTTAATCCCGTAGCCCAGTTCCACCAACAACTTCAGTTCGAATCGGCGCAGTACGGTCTGAACCTCTGCCTCTCCCTGCAACGCGATCAGGGATTCCTGGTAATACTGATACAGTGCCGTGTGTTCTACATGATTATGCAGCAACCGCGCCAGCAACTCGTTGACATACATGCCACTAAATAATCGATCACCGTTTAGCTTAATTGCAGACAAGCCACTTTCTACTCCAGTGACAGTCTTGACTTCGCCACGGCCGCTGAATGAAACCAACAGCGGTTGAAATAACTGCAACAAGGCGCGGTATTTCGATTTTTCCCGACGGGCTCCCTTGGCTACGGCGCGCACCATGCCGTAATCGAGGCAAAAAAAATCCACCAGCAAGCTGGTATTCTGAAAGGGTCGGCGATGCAGCATGTAAGCGGGTTGCAGCTGAACTCTTGTTTCCATGATCCTCACCGGCCTGTTTAACGGCCCATTCACCGGCTTAAGTCGGTTCGATATACCCCAGGCTCTGCAAGGCGCGTTCGTCATCGGCCCAGCCGGACTTGACCTTGACCCAAAGATTGAGCATTACTTTGGTCTGAAAACTCCGCTCCATATCTTCCCTGGCGTTGCTACCGATTCGTTTCAGGCGATCGCCATCCTTGCCTATCACAATTTTTTTCTGGCCCTTATTATCGACCAGGATTAAACCGTGAATATGTAATACGGATCCTCGCTGTTGGTACTTTTCGATTTCTACCGTTACTTCGTAAGGAATTTCATCGCCCAACTGACGAGTCACTTTCTCGCGAATTAACTCGGCTGCGAGAAACCTTGAACTGCGGTCCGTAATCTGGTCCTGGGGGAAAAGAAAGGGACCCGCAGGCAACATTTTCTTAAGTAGGCGCTCAAGCGAATCGAGATTGTGCCCACCCAAGGCCGACACCGGCACGATCTCGGCGAATTCTCGCTTGCCCGCCAACTCGGTAATATGTGGCAATAGTTTATCCTTGTCTTTTACCAGATCGATTTTGTTGATCAGCAACAGCACCGGTACCGAGGTTTTGCTCAACAAATCCAGCACCAACTGATCGGTATCGTTCCACGTCAGTCGCTCCACCATGAATAAAATCACATCGACATCGTTGACGACTCTCTGCACAGTTTCATTCATGATGCGATTCAAGGTTTTAACGTATTTCGAATGCAGCCCAGGGGTATCGACATAAATTATCTGACTATCGGCATCGCTGCTAATGCCGAGGATGCGATGTCTTGTGGTCTGGGGCTTACGAGAAGTGATGCTGATTTTTTGGCGAAGCAGGTGATTCAACAATGTTGACTTGCCGACGTTGGGCCGACCAACGATGGCAACATACCCGCATTGCTGCTCGGCCGAAGATTTTGCGCCAGCGCCTTTCATCAATTCTCACCCAGTTGTTCAAGAGCTTTCTGCGCCGCTTCCTGTTCCGCAAAACGCTTGCTGCGACCGTGACCAATCTGAAATTTCTGCAAGGGCGCCACCCGACAGCTCACCTGAAATAATTGTTGATGGTCTTCGCCGCTGATTTTCACCACCTCGTATCTCGGCAGTGGCAGACCTTGCGACTGCATTAGTTCCTGCAGACGAGTCTTGTTGTCTTTTTGCTGCGCATCGGCAAATTGGGAGGACAGTCTGGCTTCGCTCCAGCGGCGAACAAATTGTCTGCAAGCCTCAATGCCACCGTCGAGATAAATCGCCGCGATGATCGCCTCAACAGTATCGGCCAGAATAGAATCTCTGTCCTTGCCACCAGTGTTTAACTCTCCCAATCCTAATCGCAGACATTCTCCTAATTCGAGTTCCCTGGCAAACTCGGCCAGGGATTCCTTGTTCACCAGGCCCGCCCGCATGCGACTCAAATCGCCCTCCCTGGCATCGGGATAAATTTCAAACAATATTTCGGCGACAATAAAACCCAATAGGGAATCGCCCAAAAATTCCAGACGTTCATTATTTGGTCTATTTGCACTTCGGTGAGTTAGGGCTGTTCGGACCAACTCCTGATCAGAAAACTGGTAGTTCAGGTGTTTCTGTAATTTATCCAGCGCAGTCGCCATTTATTGTAGTACGTTATCGAACTTGGCGATTATATCCAGGTTCGCAAACAACTTCACGCGGCGCTCATAGACGAGCGCAATGATAGCTTGACTATTTTCCCGACGCAGCGTGATGCTGCGGAGGTCGAAGTTGGTGACATTATTTATCCTTAGTGTATTCGACACCCGATTCCTGATCTCCGTAATGGTCATGTTCTCGGCCTCACCAGTTTCGATCAGTTCATCACAGATCCCTACTATCAAATTGTGATCGATATATAGGGGAGCGACTTTCAAGCCAGCATTCAGAAATACCGAGACTAACAAAAACATTACCACCAGTCCCAGTTTAGAGACACCTTGTTGCTTCTTAAGATTGTTGATGTTCATTATTTTCATGGCTTTTTGCATACAAATATTTTGACTTAATCCGGGGCTCCGAAGCTAAACATGTTCTATATGCTCTATATCTGGGGCCGAAACAGTACCGTTAGCTGCGTCACAAGACCCGAAATTCCCTAATTGATCAATTGATTCCTGGAAAACGTCGGCAAATTTAGGCCGGGTTTCTTGTGCATCCACACCGCTACGGCCTTACCGACGATGTCTTTTTCGGGAACAGCTCCCCAGACTCGACTGTCGCTACTATTGTCCCGATTGTCCCCCATCATGAAGTAGTGACCATTCGGTATCACCCAATTGGTACGGGAACGCCGCTGCCCGATTCCATCGATGTGTTGAGTGGCATGCTCAATACCGTTAATGGTTTCAGTATATAGCGTCCCTGGTAACGCTCCAATGTTGGTATCGACCTGTATGTCTTCCTCCAATACCTTGCTTATCAGTTCGCCATTAATATACAGATCCCTGCCTTCGTAACGCACAGTATCGCCAGGCAGCCCTATCACGCGTTTAATATAGTATTTGTCCTCATGGGGAGGAATGAAAACCATTACCTCACCACGGTCCGGTGCAGCTACATCCATGATCTTGGTGCCTATAACCGGCAGGCGTACACCGTAGGCGTATTTATTCACCAGGATAAAATCACCCACCTTCAGCGTAGGAATCATCGACCCGGTTGGAATCTGAAAAGGCTCCATCAGAAATGAACGCAATACCAGCACGATAAGTAACACCGGGAAAAATGACTTCGCATACTCAATGAGCAAGGATTCCCGTGACAGGGAAGCAACTGCATCGGCGATCTCATCATCGCCTTTGTGTTTACCCTGGCCCGACATGTATTCCTCGATCGCTGCCAGTCGCGTTTTTCTGATCAGCAAGCTGTCGAACAGCCACAAAATTCCGCAGACGCCCACGAGGGAAACCAATACGATGGAAAAATCTATATCCATTGTTATTTCTAATCCTTATCCATTTTTGCTATCAACCATATCTAACTGTCGACCTTGAGGACAGCCAAAAACGCTTCCTGAGGCACTTCTACATTACCCACTCTCTTCATCCGTTTCTTACCGGCTTTCTGTTTTTCCAATAATTTTTTCTTGCGCGTGATATCGCCGCCATAGCACTTGGCGGTTACATTTTTGCGCAATGCCTTGACGGTCTGGCGGGAAATAATTTGCCCGCCAATTGCCGCCTGTATGGCCACATCATAGAGCTGCCGCGGAATCAGTTCCTTCATTTTTTTCACCAGGGCCTGACCTTTGGACTGGGCGTGGTCCTTGTGTACTATTAGTGCAAGCGCATCTACTTTATCGCCGTTGATGAGAATATCTAAACGCACGAGACTGGATTTATCGAAACGGATGAAATGATAATCCAGAGACGCATAGCCACGACTCACCGATTTCAAGCGGTCAAAAAAATCCAACACCACTTCGTTCATGGGTAACTCGTATTGCAGGGAAACCTGTTTGCCGATGAATTGCATGTCTTTTTGTACGCCCCGTCTCTGCACGCACAAGGTGATTATCGAACCAAGGTGCTCCTGTGGCACCAGGATACTAGCCAATACGATAGGCTCGCGCATTTCCTCGATCAAAGTTATGGCGGGTAGGCGCGACGGGCTATCCACCTTGACGATGTCGCCATTGTGTAATTTTACTTCATAGACCACAGTGGGAGCCGTTGTGATCAGCGACAGATCATATTCCCGCTCCAGTCGCTCCTGGATAATTTCCATGTGCAGCATGCCCAGGAAACCACAACGAAAGCCGAAGCCCAGGGCATCTGAATTTTCTGGTTCGTAGTGCAGGGACGCATCGTTCAATGTCAGCTTGGCGAGGGCATCACGAAAGTTTTCGAAGTCATCGGAAGAGACGGGAAACAGACCCGCGTATACCTGGGGCTGGATCTGTTCGAAGCCGGCCAAGGCCTCTACTTCAGGGGAACTCGCCCGGGTGATGGTGTCACCGACTGGCGCGCCATGAATGTCCTTTATACCGGCAACGATAAAGCCGACTTCACCGGCGGCGAGGATGCCGGTCTCATGGCGCTTGGGTGTGAATACACCGATGCTGTCGGCAAGCTGTGCCTTGCCGATAGATTTAGCGATGATCTTATCGCCTTTTTTCAGGGTGCCGGCCATGACCCGCACCAGTGATACCACACCGAGGTAATTGTCAAACCAGGAGTCGATTATCAACGCCTGTAATTTTCCGTCGCGGTCACCTGCAGGAGGTGGCACCTTGGTGATAATCTGCTCCAGTATCTCGTCTATCCCCATGCCGGTCTTGGCGCTGGCACAAACTGCATCGGACGCATCGATACCGATTATCTCTTCGATTTCCATGCGTACCCGGTCCGGTTCGGCTTGAGGTAAATCCATCTTGTTGAGAACCGGAATGACTTCGAGGCCTTGCTCAATGGCGGTATAACAATTGGCAACGGATTGGGCCTCCACACCCTGGCCGGCATCGACGACCAGCAAGGCACCCTCGCAGGCGGCAAGGGATCGGGACACTTCATAGGTAAAATCCACGTGTCCGGGCGTATCGATAAAATTCAACTGGTAACTCTTACCATTTTTGGCGTCATAGTGCAGGGTTACACTTTGTGCCTTGATGGTAATGCCACGCTCTTTCTCGATATCGAGGCTGTCCAGAATCTGCGCTTCCATCTCTCTGTCACTGAGACCGCCGCAGAGTTGAATAAAGCGATCGGCCAGGGTGGATTTGCCATGATCGATATGGGCGATGATGGAAAAATTACGGATGTGGCTTAACTCAGTCACGGATTCGACTTTTGCTGACAAGGGCAATGGGACGGGTACAAAACAAGGCCGCAAGTCTACAGTATCTTCGCTTGGGTGTCAGATTCTTTAGCGATTACGGCTGGGAACACCAGTAGTTTCAACGCATTAGCAATATCTGCAAGCTACAGGGGTGTGGTTGATGCTGCGCCGCCGTATGGCTCCACCTCAGGAGAAGAGATTCAACGTGATAGCTCCAGTGCCCTCGTAGTCCCCTGCCCTTCCCGAATAATACGAACCGACACGAAGCCGGACTCGGGCAGCTGGTCTGAAATGGCGGCGAAATCTTCAGGTGAAGCGATTTCCTGGCGATCCAGTGCGACG
Source organism: Gammaproteobacteria bacterium (assembly GCA_002731775.1). GTDB lineage: Bacteria > Pseudomonadota > Gammaproteobacteria > Pseudomonadales > Pseudohongiellaceae > UBA9145. Next base: position 10,350 of record PCCP01000111.1, on the reverse strand, counting down.
ATGACATCACCGACCACTAACCCCGCTTCCTTGCCGGGGCCATCATTCAATTCGACAATGCGGACACCACGAATACCAGCTACCTGTTGCGGCTCCGAGCTGAGTTTCGTGACTCTGAATCCCAGCCGATTACGCCGTTCCTTGGTTACTTGCGGTTCCATCTGGGCGACAGTGTTGGTGGGAGAGCTTCCCAGTTCCACCTTCAGCGTGTCTAACTCACCGTTTCTGAAAATCAGCACGTCGGCCCGGGTTCCAGGCCGATACTGGCCCACGTAAAACGGCAAGTCGGTGTAATAGTCGATCTGGTGACCGTTAAATTCCAATATGATGTCTTCATCGAGTATGCCCGCCGCTTGGGCCGGACTGTCGGCTTGAACCTCGTCGATGAAGGCGCCGCGAGGCCGTTCCATCTCGAAGATTTCGGCCAGGGCATAATCTACCTCGCGCATGCGGACGCCCAGTAATCCCCGTGCGACCACGCCAGATTCACGCAGCTGGGCGACGACGTTCATCGCCACGTTGCTGGGAATCGAGAATGAAATGCCGTTGGAAGCGCCGGTGCTGCTTAAAATTTGCGAGTTGATGCCAATAACTTCGCCGTCGAGATTAAACAGCGGCCCGCCGGAATTACCTTGATTAATGGCGACATCGGTCTGGATGAAGGACATGTAATTATAGGTGGAGCCCCCAGGTACCGATCTGCCCTTGGCGCTGACGATGCCGGCGGCGGCAGAAAACTCCAGTCCGAAAGGAGAACCGATGGCCAACACCCAATCCCCGACTCTGACCGCATCCGAATCGCCAAATTCGACATAGGGCAGATCGGAGGCCTCGAGTTTTAACAGTGCCAGGTCGGAGGGCTCATCCAAGCCAATGACCTCGGCGTCGAATACACGGCGATCGTTGAGGTGCACCGCGATTTCATCTGCCCCTGCCACCACATGATTATTGGTCAGCACATAGCCGTCGGCCGAAATAAGAAACCCGGATCCCACCGCACCGCGTCGACGCTGCTCTGGAATGCCTTCGATGTCTAAATCTGGCGTGTCACCAGGGTTGAGTCGACGCAGCAATTCTTCAAGCTCCCTGTCGTTGAAGGGCCTGCGGGCTTCAACATTGCGTAAGGTCGATATTTCTACAATGGTCGGCACATTGTGTTCCACCAGATCGGCAAAATTGGGCAGCACGGTCTGGGCATTGCTGGAGGCTGCTCCCAGACTGAGAATCAGCAGCAGTGGGAGCGAGGGCAACATTATTGGTCGAACACAGAGAATCAGCTTCATAATGATTTGTCCGGGAAACGGGAGTTAATCAAGCAGCCGTTTTTGCATCTGCGTAGCATCTACAGCGCTTGTTTACACCAAGGAAGATAAAGAGTAAGGGCATATTTTAGCATACTGCTGAAACATGCCAACAACGGGGCGCGAGCCAGGATCCGATGACACCGGTGAATTGAAATGAGACAGACATGCCAGGGCACCTCTGAATAATACAGTGATGCTCGCCAGGATATTGACGCTTACTTTTATTGCGTTGGTTTCGTTACCAGCTCGTTAACCAGGCGAAAAAGTGGAGAGTCCTGAATGTGCTCCATTCGGACCGGCTCGGTCTCATCAATCGTCCAGTTACCCAGATAATCATGCAGACGCTGTTGGGCGGCAGGATCCAGTTCTATCGTGGCGCTCTCAGCCAGCAAGGCCGGGTCCTGAAGCTGGGCCGACAGCACCGTATTCTCTAGCTCTGTGGCTTCCTGTGCCACCGGCATCGCCCCATCGTCGAGGCTGTATTGCACGGCGACGATGAAGACCAGAGCCACGGATGCAGCAAGCGCTAGCTTGGTGAAATTTTGTTGCCAGATAGAGGAGGGTCTAACTGACTGGGCGCTGACAGCCAGGGGGGGGGTCGCAATTTGTGCAGAGATGGCTTGCGCCAGATTTGCGCTCACCGGTACCGCAGGTTCATGTAACAGAGCTTGTACCAGGCTGAATCGTTCCCAGGTTTCCAACAGGGTTGGATCCTGTTCGCAGTACTTTAGCACCCGCCGGATCTCGAGATCATCAGCCTCATTATCGAGTAACGCCGATAATGATTCTTTCTCAAACTCGCTCATATAATACCCCTGCTGCCATTGCCTCAGATCGGCACTGCGTCCTCTACGGATTATTTCCCAGTTTCTGCGTGCTGGCTATTCTTATTTACTGCTTAATCTAGTCACTCCATCGTGATTCAACGTTGCTGCCGTCGCTCTGGCGGTCACAACAAATCTCGAATCTTCTTGTCGATAGCCTCCCTGGCTCGGAATATTCGTGATCTTACGGTGCCTACCGGACATTCCATTACCGCTGTTATGTCCTCATAACTCAGTCCAGAAAATTCGCGCAAGGTAAATGCTGTGCGCAAATCCTCCGGTAATGCATCAATGGCATCCGTTATTGCCTGCTTCAGCTTATCCCTCGCCAAAGAACCTGCCGGATCTTCTATTTCGCGAAGTACTGCACCGGTATCGGCCACTTCCGCCGCATCAATATCCACATCATTTGCCGGCGGACGGCGATTACGAGACACCAGGTGGTTCTTTGCAGTGTTCACCGCTATGCGATACAACCAAGTATAGAATGCGCTTTCGCCCCGGAACGAGGGCAAGGCCCGGTAGGCCTTGATGAACGTCTCCTGACACACATCTTCCACTTCGTGGTGATCGTGTACAAATCTCCCGATCAAGGCGGCAACCCGGTGTTGGTAACGCAATACCAATAAGTTAAAGGCGTTTTTATTGCCGCTCAATACCCTGTCAACGAGTTGTTGATCGGTATCCTTTGCCATTTGTTCCCACTCCATTGATGCTGGGGGTTTTTATTACACCACAGGAACAAAAGCACTCATTCTCGATAATAGACACTGATTGAGTGCAAAAGTTCTGGAAAGCTATAAAATTATTACACTTTGGCAGTTACAAACAAACCATTTGATATTCTCATCATGGGCAGCGGTGCGGCAGGGTTGACCCTGGCGCTGCGCACCGCCGATTTTGCCCGTGTCGCGGTGCTCAGCAAGGGCGACTTGAACCAAGGTGCCACGTTCTATGCCCAGGGCGGCATTGCGGCGGTGCTCGATGCCAAAGACAGTGTCGCGTCCCATGTCGAAGACACTCTGACGGCCGGCGTTGGTTTATGTGATCGGGACATCGTCGAGTATATGCTGGGAAATAGCGAGGAGACCATCAGCTGGCTAGTGCAACAGGGGGTACCATTTACCACCAATAGCGGTGCCGGCAAGAGCCAGGGACGAACGAGCACCGACCCCAGTGATTTGAGTTCCCTGCATCTTACCCAAGAAGGTGGCCACAGCCACCGTCGTATCATTCATGCCACCGACGCCACCGGCAAGGCCGTATTCGAAGCGCTACAGGCGCGAGCCCAGGCCCACCCTAACATCCACCTGATCGAAGCCTGTACCGCTGTAGATTTAGTGTTACAGCCGACCACCAAGGGCGCTGAGCGCATCTGCGTGGGCAGCTACGTCTTCAACCAGCGCACCGACAGTATCGAGCTGATAAAATCCCGCTTCGTGGTGCTCGCCACCGGTGGCGCCAGCAAGGCTTATCTCTACACCACCAATCCCGACGGTGCCAGTGGCGATGGCATCGCCATGGCCTGGCGGGCGGGCTGCCGGATTGCCAACATGGAGTTCAACCAATTTCATCCAACCTGTTTGTTTCACCCCCATGCAAAATCTTTCCTCATCACCGAGGCCCTGCGTGGCGAGGGGGCTAAACTTGAACTGCCGGACGGCAGTCAATTCATGGCCAAATTCGATGCCAGGGAAGAGCTCGCGCCCAGAGATATCGTCGCTCGCGCCATCGATCATGAAATGAAACGACTGGGTTGTGATTGTGTGTATCTGAATATCAGTCATCGATCCGAGCAATTTCTGAAAACTCACTTCCCCACTATTTACTCGCGCTGCCTCGAGTTCGGCATCGATATCACCCGGCAACGTATTCCCGTGGTTCCCGCGGCGCATTACACCTGCGGCGGTATCGTCGTGAATCGCCGCGGAGAAACCGATATAGCCAATCTCTATGCCATCGGCGAGACCAGCTTTACCGGCTTGCACGGTGCCAATCGCATGGCCAGTAATTCCCTGCTCGAATGCTTCGTGGTCGCCTTCGGCGCCGCCAGGGATATCGAGAGCAAAATTGATGGGACGCCGTTCGCCGATCAAATTGCGCCCTGGGACGCGAGCCGGGTGACGGATTCCAACGATGAAATTCTGATTTCCCACAACTGGGATGAACTGCGTCGTTGCATGTGGGATTTCGTTGGCATCGTCCGCAACGACGCCCGCCTGCATCGCGCCCAACGGCGGATCGAGTTACTGCAACAGGAAGTCCAGGAGTATTACAGCGAACATCGCGTCAGCAATGATCTGCTGGAACTTCGAAACCTGGTGCTAGTAGCAGAATTGATCATTAGCAGCGCACTGCAACGCAAGGAGAGTCGGGGACTGCACTTCAATCTGGACCATCCGCAAACGGATGCCGTGGCGAAAAATACGCTACTCAATCCCAGGAAAACCAGTCCAAAATCTGCCTAGTGGGTGCCATGGGAATGGGAGCCTGCCTGTCAGCAGTCGAATCTCAGGTAACGGCGCAGGCCGCGATCTTCGGTCTCACTCAAGGTGTCTGGCCAGATGACCACGCGAATCGGGCGCCCGGGCCGGCTACCCGCCGCCGGCACCGGCCTGAAATTCAAGACCATCAGGAACTCGCTGAAAAAACCCAGCCACGGCAGATCGACTTCCACTATCCTGTCCCCATAGCGCAGTTCACTGTGATGGTGACTCAGTATAATTGAGTAAACTCGCCAGCGGCCACTTCCACCGGGCTCTCTGAGTAGGAAAATCAGACTCAACAGTATGCCGAAGCTGAATACAGCCGTAATTACAAAAACCAGGTCGCTGAGTATCAGCGCCAATAATGCCGCCAGGTGACAGCTCAACCTGAAACAAAACTCGATACGGGAGTACTGCAACTGTAAGTTAAGCATGCTGACGCCATTCGAGGCAGGGCCAAGCTAATTAATCAGAGGGGCCTGGTACCCAGTCTAGGCAGGCTTTTGCTTATGTGCCAAAATTTTCGCAATAATCGGGCCGAAGCGTTCGTCTGCTGGCACCTGCCGCCCCAACAACCACGAGAATAAATCCTGGTCCTCTTGCTCCAACAAATCGCTGTATAACAGTTGATCCTCGTAGGTGAGGGTCTCGAAAACTTCCTGCGCAAAGGGCGCCAGCAACAGATCGAGTTCCAGCATGCCACGGCGGCTATGCCAAAATATTTTTTGCTTGTTGAATTCTTGCATATAATAGCCGTCTGCAGTCAGGGCTGCTTGCATTGGGAAGTATGCTGAATTTTGTAGCTGCTTGCGAATATAGCGGGCTGGCTACATCAATTTCTATTGCGGGGTTTATTGTATGTCGGTTATCGAGTTGGATCATTACCAGTTTGTTCGAGTCAGCGGTGCTGACGCCCTGCAGTTCCTGCAGGGGCAACTCAGCTGCAATCTGGACGATCTCAGCGAAGACCGCAGTCTGCGTGGTACGATCTGCAGTCTCAAAGGCCGAGTGATCGCGGATTTCAGGGTCGTGTTGGACGCCGAGGACTGCCTGCTGCAAACTGCCGACGGCTCAGCCCAGGCCATCGTCACAACGCTGACGAAATATGCCGTGTTCTCAAAGGTCGAGCTCACCATAGAAACGAATCATCTGCCGCCATGGGGGCTGCTGGGCGAGGACTCGGCTAAACTGCTGCTTGCCACCTTCGGCACCTGCCCGGCTGCAGACGACGAGGTGATCGATAGCGGCGGCGTCAAAATAATAAGGATTGCCGGTGTGCAGGAGCGTTATGAGCTGTGGTTTACTGGAGAAGCAGACACAGTAGAGGAAGTTACAGGTGCAGATACTCAAGGGCGTGAACATCCGGCCGCGGCGACAAGATTGCTCGAGTCCAACTCTACAGCTTCTCTTTGGGATTGGGCGCGGCAAGACCTCCTCGCTGGCATCGTCCACGTCGCCCCGGCGCAAAGTGAATTCTACACGCCACAATTACTAAATTACGATATCTCAGGCATGATCGATTTTAACAAGGGTTGTTATACCGGTCAGGAAGTAGTCGCTCGCATGCACTATCGTGGCAAGGTCAAAAAACGGCTATATTTACTCGCCAGCGACACAGAAATTGGGGCCGGTGATAGCGTCACTCAGTCTTATATAGGCAGGGAAACCCAGGCAGACATTGTGTCATTCAGCAATAGGTCGAAAGCCGATGCCGGTTCAAATTTGTTATTGGCGGTGTTGACCGCAGAGAATGTCGCCAACGGAGGAAAGTTTTCACTGACCGCCAATCCACAGGCCGCTCTACAAATTCTCGAGTTGCCCTACTCCAACCCCGACCAGGCTTAAGTCCGGGCCAAATTCTACAACTGGCGCAGCAAGTTTGCCGGCATGGAAGTCAACGAGGCCAAGCGCCTTCGAGAGCTAAGGATGGAGAACAACAAGTTGGGTTATTTACCACCAGAGGTGTTTGCTCAGAGGGCAGCTTAAAATAAATCTCTCATCTTGGGAGTGGTACTAACTTAGGGGAAAGATCAACTGCAGCGACACCGAATACCTTAGGTCTTTTTAGTTCTTGAAACAGACTACCTATGGAGCAATCCTTGTTCTTATTCTTAGTTATCCGGCATTAGCTTCTTTATTTGGACGAAGAGTCTAGCATATATGCGCTTTTCGACTAAATGTCCGCTCTCGGGAGCAGAACTTAGGGCGTTTTGGCAATTGCCCACTGTCCGCTTCGGGTCGACAGCAGACATTAGGGCAATAATTCCAGAATTTGGGTTTTCATTCTTGAATCAGTCCGCTTTCGGCCAGATGCAGACGTTTGCAAAGCAGCGGTGGTGGGGCTGAGGACCGAAAATCCTCGTGTCGGTGATTCAATTGCGCCCTGGGCATCATCCCTATCTATAGCCCTAGCCCTCCATTCTAAGTAAGAAAACGTGGTCTTCCCCCTTTAACTACATCTTGAGAAAAGGCTGTAGCCATATAAATGCTGCTTTACAGCAGTTTTTGCCGGATTCGAGAGTTAACTTGTCCTTACCCTGTAGCCGCATACTTGCCAGCCAGTGTTATTCGCTTTGTGACAATATCTGGGTGCGAATCTTTCCAATGCCCGACCACAATAGCAGACCGCCTATTGGACATAACACAGCTGCGCAAAGTGCAATAGACTTACCGATGGCCTCGTCATAGCCGAAGACGTAATCTGTTGTAACAGCCAATACTGTAGGTCCGAGGCCTAAGCCAATGAGATTAGCCACCAGCAGGTAAACTGCCATCACTTGCCCGCGCATACGATTCGGCGTCATCAATTGCAGGGTGCCTCCTGCAATTCCTCCCTGAAAAGCGGAGAAAAATACCGCCAGGAACATAGCGGCGATTGCCAGTTCAGGTGTCTGCACGAACCCCAAACTTATTGCACAGGGTATCATGCATACAATGCTGACAAGAATGAGTCGAATATAGGCGTCAGGTGTACCACGTTGCATCCAAACATCTGCGAGCGAGCCTGCGAATAACAATCCGGCGCTGCCAGCGGTTACCATAATTATTCCAAACGTCCAGCCTGCTTCGGCAATGCTATAGCCGAAGGTTCGAATGAAATAGGTTGGACCCCACAGGTTCAAGGCGTAAACCACCATAACAAAAATGGAAATACCGAAAATGTGGCTACCGTAAGCACGGCGACGTTGCCAAATGTAGCTGGCTACAGTGCGGATGGCTGGCGATGTCGAACCTACCTCTATACCTCTTCTTTGGGGCTCGCGTACGGTGAAATGCATGAGCGCCGCAACCAAGATTCCGGGAATACCCACAATGAAAAACGTAAGTTGCCAGCCCTCTGTCGAACCAATTAGAGGAAGCTCAATAGTTTGTAGAGTTTGAACATAGCCAACTACCGCGCCGCCAAGTATGTAGGCTAATCCTGAACCCAAAGTCACCCCCAGTGTATAGACGGAAAGTGCTCGCGCTAATTTCGATTTGGGGAAATAGTCCGTGATCATTGAATAGCCCGCTGGGCCAAGGGTTGCTTCACCTACACCCACGCCAACTCGGGCCAGGAACAAGGAGGTGAATCCCCGGGCGAGACCACATATTGCCGTCATAAGACTCCAAACGGCGATGCCCAGGCTGATCAACTTGCGGCGATTCCCGCCGTCCGCTATGCGCGCCAATGGCAGACCCATGACGGCGTAGAACAATGAAAATGCCAGACCGGCTAATAAGCTGTACTGGGTGTCGGAGATAGAGAAAGATTCGCGGATCGGACCTACCAGTAAACCCATGATCATGCGATCAAGAAATGAAAACAATTGCGCCAGTAGTAACACAAGTATCACGTACCACTGATAACCCACGCTAGTGCTGTTTGGTGAATTTTGGCTCACGCACTCCTCCAGATTCGTGAATGCTATGGATGGCAGTCAACATAGTCAATGGGAACGTGTACAAAATAAAAGGGGACAGACTTATTCTGTTGAGCCTCCAGAAGCCGAAACTGATGATTCAGCACCCTCATGGTTCTCCAGCGAACCTGCGCAGGTCGATATGCTTTCGCCCGAATTGCTGGGCACTGGGAGAAAATAAGCACCTCCGGCTCAGACCAATAGCTAATCTCTCCATTCAACCCAGACCTGCAGATAGCCTTAGGAGCGTTTCAATCGGCACCAGGTATTTGAGAAGAATTCGCGATAACTAAACACTGCAGAATGTGGTGGATAGAGTGGTGGATCTAGGCTTCGCGCCATACATCTAATTGCCAAAAAAACGTGTAACTCATTGATTTTATTGGTGCCCCGAAGAGGATTCGGTAATTTTGTTTAACTCTTTGATATATATATAATATCTTAAATACCTAGGGTATATGTTACTAAGGGTGTGACTAAAGCTCTAAGTTAATCGCCTAAAATTAAACCATTAGTAGCCTCGATTTGAGCTTCACGCTGCTACCGAGCAAATCCCCATCATCGATAAGAAAACCTCGTTCTCAGATAGAGCTTAATCTCAGTAGATTGTAGAAATTGTCTGCAAACACTATGTCTTTGCCATCGAAGTTCTCAACACCGAGCAATCCATACTACGATGTGGATAGGAAAATGCCAGTACAGTTGGTTGACCAGTAGTGGGTGGACAATGCTATGAACTATTGGAAGAAGCTGCGGCAATGAGCGCCTTCAGTCCCATAGAGAGCATTTTCACCGACATATCGCGGTCTTCCTCGGTTTCTGCGTCCAAGGCATCAATAAGGTGCATGATCAATTCATCGAATATTTCATCATCAGTATCGCCGATAAAGGCATCGAGATATGACATAAGTATTCCCCAGTAATGCCCAATTTTAGCGCGAATAGCGTACAAAAGAGCGGGGCATACCTGATACAAGCAATCTGAGAAGGAATGATTTGAGAGCCTTGGAGATGAAGCCCTACACCGGGACAATAACCGAGCAAATACTCAAAAATTTGAGGCTTTAAGGAGAAAGCTAGGGTCGAAAGATTCTGGCGAGAAGCCGTCTATTTTCGACGACAGAAAGTCTATAACTTCCTTGTGCGAGATGTTTTTCCGGCCTGTCATTGATCTTCTGACTTTTAGCATGAAGAGCGCATCGAACACATCCTCTGGGATGTTAACTTCGGTGTTTATTACGGGAAAATATTGGCGCATGAAGACTCTCTTAATAGCCTGATATTACCACAAAACAGCACCCCCAAGACCAATATCTAGGAGGATAAATGACAGAGGATAAAAGCAGGAGGGCGATTGATTTAGGGGCAGCGGCTAAGACGATTTTGGAAAATGAAACCTTAAACCAAAGACCCTGCGGCGCAGGAAGGAGGAAAACCTTATGGCTTGTTAAACTTATTAGCCGAATGATATGCTGAGCATGTCTCCTTTAGTTAGTGAGGCGATGTGCCCCAATTCTTCTGAGGACTAATAATTCTTAAAACCTAGGAGGCAGAAAATACATTATGAGAACTATATATCTGATATCAACAGCAACAGCCATTTTGTTGACTGGCTGCAATAGTGAAACTAATGAGAAAACAACACAAGAAATAATAGAAATAGCTACAGGCTCAGCACCAGCGAATATTAGCGCAGACGCTACAGTTATAGCCGCCGATGGGAGCACACTGAGAGAAGGCTCTAACCGTTGGACGTGTATGCCAGGTACACCTCCCAATGAAAATGTTAACCCAATGTGTGTAGATCAGGCATGGCAAGAATGGTTGCAAGCCT
>PCCP01000110.1 GCA_002731775.1 Gammaproteobacteria bacterium | reverse complement strand
TGTCGATGGTCGCCAATCCCTATTCAAGATGGGAAAACTGGCCATTCTCTGGCACCTGGACCGCATCAGTGGTGAAATTATCAGGGCCACCGACGTCGGTTATCAAACCATCGTCAACGTCAATCCGGTGACGGGAGCCATAAGCTATCGCGACGGCCTGCTGCCCCGCATCGGCGAACAGGTTGATATGTGCCCCAGCACCTCCGGCTTCAAGAGCTGGCGCGCCATGGCCTATTCACCACAGACCAGTGCCATGTATATCCCCATTACCTTAAATTGCGAACTCGCCACCTTCGGTCCGACGGAGCGGGTGCTCGGTGGTGGTGGCACCGGACCGGTGCGGCGCATCAATTACCCACATCCACAATCGAATGGCAATCTGGGTGAGCTGCTGGTGCTGGATATTCCCAGTGGTGAGGTGAAATGGCGTTATCGCTCACGCGCTCCGATCAACACCGCCGCCCTGACTACCGCGGGAGGGCTGGTGTTCTTCGGTGACTGGGATCGGCGAATGTTCGCGCTTGATGCCGAAGACGGCGATATTCTCTGGCAGACACGGGTCACCACCTCGGCCCAGGGCTTCCCTATTTCCTACATGGTAGATGGCCGCCAATACATTGCATTGCCCGCTGCCACCGGTGGTGCCAGTTGGTCATCCATGCTGCCCCGGGATCTGGCACCGGAATTGGTTCCTCCCCGCAATGGCAATTCCATGCACGTGTTTGCCCTGCCAGCGCCATGAAACTCAAGGCCTTCAGCAGCAAAATATTCTGCCTGGCAATCACCATTCTGGCTGTGAATGGCGTCAGTGGGGCCCTATCGGATAGTTCGATCTGGAGTGGCGTTTTCACGGCGCAGCAGGCCGCTCGTGGTGCCGCCGATTACAGTACAAACTGTGCCTCCTGTCATTCTGTGGATTTACGCGGCAACAGTAATACGCCCAGCTTGCTGGGAATGAGCTTCATGTTTATCTGGGAGGACCGCTCACTGGGTGAGCTCTACACAAAAATGCGCGACGAGATGCCTTCCGATCGTCCCGGAAGTTTGTCCACGCAAAGCTACGAAGATTTGCTCGCGTATCTCCTGCAATCCAACCAGTTTCCTGCTGGCGAGAAGGAACTAAAAGCAAGCGCCGGCATGCTTGATAAAATAAGCATTACTTCGAAACCCTGAACCGACAGTAACGGTGTGATCTTACGGCCTGCCCCTGTCCACAAAGCGCTGCGCAATTACCTGGGAATAGGCAGCAGTCCCCTGGCACAACTGTTTCAATTTGGCGGTACCGAAGACTTCGATTTCTTTGCATAGTGTGAGGCTCTGTTAGTCTTGATGTAAAAGACTAAAATAGAGGATGGAAACGAGGCGCCTCATGTAGTCGAACCCGTGACAAGTATCCGGACATTACCCTTATGATGAACAACTCTTGCAGTAGCGTACAACGACCTACCAGACCGGCAATTATTGCCCCACTGACACTATCAGTGGCATTCATGTCATTATTGATGGGACCAATTCAAGCTCAGGACGCTAGTACTGCCTGGTTTGGACAAGCCACACCTCAGAAGCTCCAGAGCGCTGAACCTTCTTCGGGACGTGACACACTGCCCATCGATTCACTCTCACTTCAAAACCGTGATATGGACGACTCGGACAGCGCATTGAGCGGCGCGCGCATCGCCCGGACCATGCAGGACATTATTGCTATTTCCCAACAAAGCAAGGCTGCCGGCGACCCACTGTGGGGAAGAATCGGTGGCACTCGATGGGAGTTGATGACGGCAGAATATCTGGCGGAGAAATTTAGACAATTCGGCCTGACGGATGTGCATATCGAGCGCATGCCCCGAAACCCTCAATGGTGGCCGAGTGAATGGGAAATCACCTTACTTGGTGATCCAAGCTATGGCGGTGGTAGCGATAATGTCACCCTGCACACGGCCTTCCCCGCACAGCCGAGTCCGTCTACTGCCAGCGCCGGGATCGAAGCGGAAGTCATATATGTAGGAGCGGGAACACCGGCAGACATGCTGGGTCGTGATGTCAATGGAAAGATCGCGGTTTATCATGCCATATTCAAGCCAGGGGCCTATAGCTACACAGGCCGCGGCCTGGCCGATCGATTAATAAAGGCGGGTGCCGTCGCTACGATCGCCGTCCATGAAATAGAAGCCAACGTCCAGTTCTATAATCGCTTTGCCGGTTCTCTGGAAGGTCCCGGGTTTACCATCAGCGGAGACGACGGCGTGTTTCTGGAAGCTATGATTGCGAAGACTGCCACCGTGAAACCTCTACGCGCTCATATCAAGCTGAGCAGCGGCCCCCGGCAAGGCCTGACCACGCAAAATGTCTTCGGCATGATTGCGGGGACAAGTGATGAATACCTGATGATGACAGCTCACACCGATGCCTATTTCGATGGTGCCTATGATAATGCCTCCGGCCTGGCCACGCTGGTGGCGCTGGCAGAGTATTATGCCCGCCCCGGCGCACCCGTGCCTCGCCGCAATCTGCTCTTCATCGGCACCGGCGCCCATCATTCCGGTACACCTGGCACCCCTTTTACCGACACCGGCTTACAATCGGTGGGAACTGCCTACATGGTGGACCACAATCGAGAGCTGTTAGGCAAAACTGTGCTGGTTCTGAATGTCGAGCATACTGCCCTGACCGCAGTGGTTACCGGCATCGGCGACATCATCGCTACCACCACCGAAACTGCCAGGCACCTTGCGGTAAGCAACCGTAGCCCCTTCCTGCTTAAGCATCTACTCGAAGCCGCCGATCGCTATGGCGTTATAGTTCCGACCATGACCAATCATTTCCCCGGTGGCGATGCCAGCAATCTGCTACGGGCCGATGTGCCCATAGTGAGCCTGATTTCCGCAGGCTTCTGGTACCACAGCTCCGGTGATGTTGCAGAAAATATACCGACCCAGGGATTGGAACGCACGGCACGGATGTATGCCTATTTCCTCGATAGAGTCGATACAGCCGAGCGCGCCGAGATCGAATTTGGAGTCCCAACTGACTGACGAAGTGGTATCGGAGTAGCGTCGGCGCAAGCACCGACACTTTTTATCCCGTTCTCGCTAGAATCTACCGCTGACTTTCAATGAATACACTGCGCCGGAACCACTGCACATGTATTCTATTTCTTCCAGGATACCGGCACTGGCGCGGCCTACGTAGCGCTGTCTTTGCCGACACATCTGACCCTCTGTGACATTGCGACCGTCCAGGCGAAAGGTGATATCACCGAAGGCAATAACTTCGACGAAGGCCATGGTGAAGGGATCGCCAGACGTACTCTCTATGTCATCGATGTCATAGCGTTTGATGCCACCATCGAATCGATTCATCCAGTTCACACCGTAATTCAGACGCCACTCGGGAATATCGTGACGAAAGCCGAAGCCAAAGCTGCCACGATCAAAATTGCTAAAGCGGCGTTCGATTCCGAGAAATGGATCCTTGATTTTTGAGTCCTTGACGTTGGCTCTGGTGGTCACCAGCACGTTGGGTAGATTTAACATGCCAAGACGAATGCTACTTTTCACTTCGAAAACCCACATATCACCGTTACCGATATTACCGACGGCGGAACGCAGATCGTCTTCTGATGTGGACACATCGATGCGTTCGTTCTTGTCCCTGTGGGCGTGTTTGTAAAGATTGGCACTCAACACACCGGCATCGTTAGGCAGACGATACTCGGCCAGCAAATTGTAGTTCCACCAGTACTCCGGGCTAAGATTTACATTACCTGCCTGAGTATTGGAATCGGTGTCCTCGTTTTCTGTCGCGGCGACGAAATCTGCAAAGCTTAACTGTCGGACAAATTTCTCCACCACCGCACGGATCTGGATAGAAGGAGTCAGGTCATATCGATAATCGAGTTTCGGTTTAAAGAATTCGAAATTGCGTTGATTGCGAAAATCGCCGGTTTACAAACGCTTGACAACTAGGAAATCATGATATGAGCAGTCATAGTCGGCTGCGATTCCTTCGGCACTTGCCAGCGTAGGTGTTCCCTAGTGACGACCCTCGTTGACCACCACGGCAGACGCGACCTGCCCCACGTTACGAATCACATAAGCTTCGTTGGGGTCGTGCCAGACCCAGTCGGCCCGTGCGTCCAGCTCGGCGGTGATGCCGTCACTGCGCTCCACATGAATCAAGCCGTCAGCAACTTGCACTACAAAGCTGGACAGGCTGTGAATCTGCACCGAAGTGACTTCGCCAGGCGCCAGCTCCACTCGATAAGAGCGAAACCAGGCATTCTCATGCTGCGGCTGACCAGAGAAACCGCTTGGTCGGTCGGCCATGAGGTCGGGATTTCCCACGCCAGTGTTAACCAGCGCGATGATTCGAAACAGCCCGGGACCTGCATTCGATACTTTGTGGGTATGTGACTGCGAAGCATAGTCGGTATTGCTGTTCACATCACCGTCGCGGGGGCCGTTATCCATGTTGATGTAGGTTAGCAAGATGGCCTGATCATGAATATGCGGCAAGGAGACATCGCCCGGGTTGAGCTGCACATCCAGCAGATACAGGTCGCCATCGTGGTGCACGGTGCGATGGCGCGGCTCCTGTAACAGATGAACGATGCGCTCTCCGGCAAACTCGTCTTCCTGAGCCAGGCTTGAAAGCGGCGATACAGCGGCAAAAAGCAGTACCCCCGCAGCCGCTGACAACAAGCAATTAGCCAGGTCGCGCCTGGATGGGCTGTGAATTATTCTCATTAGTATCTCCCGGATTTAAATAGCCTGAAGCAGTTCAAAAAACTACTCTTTCTACACATTAATTACCAGCAGGAACTCACTCTTCCGGCTCATTAAAGACTTCCACCATATAGTTTTGATAGGGCCCTTCGGCCAGAAAGTTATTGAATATTTCGTGAAATAGATTGACGGCCGTTTTCGTCGCGTCACCGGCATCACCGGGGCGGAACCCAATTATCACCGACAGACTTTGCTGCCGGTTGCGACAATTAAAATCGAAGCGTTCAACATCCAGCCGCCGATGCGGCGGAATCGAAGCGTCACCGCGCTGGCTGAGAAATGTCCTGAACGCCTTATCCATATCGGAACGAAACGGTACCGCCGGCAGTACATCTTTTAATTCCAGTTCAGGCTTGCTCGAATTGAGTTTCAGATGAAAAGGAGAATCCGCCAGCCAATTAAACCGAAAGTCCACAGAGCCATCCTTAATTGATGGCACCTGACTAAAATTTCGAAAGATTCCGCGGTCGGCGTAGTTCTGCAACTCGCTGCTCACCGCCCTTACAATCTCCTGCATAAGGGGCATCTACCTTACTTATAGTATGCCAGGGCGCCCGGGGCGAAATGTCGCGGCATCGCGGGTGGATAGGCGTTGGTCCAGAACTCCTTCTTGCCCTGGCAGTTAATCAATGTGGAAATCCCTTCGCCTGCGGCGATGTCGTAACTGCGCTTAAGTGCCGGCAAAAACTGTTCGGCACTGGTGACATATTCGCCATGGCAGCCCAGCGCCTCGGCAATCTTATCGTAGCGAAGATTTTCCTGAAACAGATACATATGCTGCGCCCGCACCGCACCCCTGCCGGCACCGGAAGTCCACACCCCCCAGGCATTGTTGTTGTACACGATCATGACCGCCGGAATGCGATACTTACCCAGGGTGTCGAACTCCATGATGGAATAGGCGGCACCGGCATCACCGGTGATGCCCACGACTGGCGAGCCCTTGTAAGGGGCCTGGGGACCGACACCATTCTGTACTGCCGCTCCGACACCGACCGTATAGCCGATATCGGGCCCAATGGCGCCATACTGGTAGGCACCATTACAGATCTGTCCAGGGCGATAGCCACGCAAGTAACGCCGGGTATAGCGACCAATGCCGTAGCCACCCGAGATTACCGTGGTCTGTTCCCGGTCCAGCTCATTGTTATAGAGAAAGTCTCCCAACTGCTTGCCGATGACAGCCGGATGAATGGAGTCGGTATCGGCGCTGTACTTCAAACCCAGCTTGTAATACTCCTCACTCTGCTCGTCGAAGGCATGTCTCGCTGATGCCAGTTCCTCGCGCCAACTGCTGCGACTGCGAGACGGCAGCGCGTCTTCCAAGGCCTGCAAGGCTGCATTTTCCGAACTCACAATACCCAGATCGATGGGAACATTACGGCCAATGTCGCTGGCATCCGGATCGATCCTGATCCACTTCGCTTCCGGTCCGAAGGCAAACTCGCCGATCGATGGCATGCAATACTGGCCCACCAGGATGACCAGATCCGCGCTGCGGATGGCATCGGGCGCGGTACTGGCAGACAGTGCATGGCCATCTGAAAAGTGACCCCGCTGCGGTGCCGACTCCACCACTGCGATGTCGTTTTTCTCAGCCACACGCAACAGGGCTTCCCAGGCTTTATCGTAGAACACACCGGTACTGGCAACGATCATGGGACGCTGCGATCGTTGGATCATCTCCACGGCACGACTGATGTCGGCCGGATTTGGGTGGGCCTTGGATTCGGTGCGGTATCGAGTCTTGTCATAGTAATACTGCAGCTCGCCCGGTTCTTCGAAGCGCGCGCGGGATATCTCGCCCGGAAAATCCAGGTGCACAGGCTTGGGCACACCGGTTTTCAATTGCCTGAAGGCATAGGCGGCGTACTCATAGATACGGTTCGGTGTGATCAGCCGTTTGCCCCATTTCTTCAGGCCATCGGTCTGGGATTGTTGATAGGCGGTCTGAATTCCGTGCTCGGAGTCGTCTTCACCGATGGTCTTGTTGCTGGCGATCACCAGCAGCGGAGAACGCGCCGCATTGGCTGCGCCGATATTCATTATCATATTAGTGAAACCTGGCCCCTCGGTGCCAGACGTTGCCGCGATTTCCCCGGTTACCCGAATGAAACCATCTGCCGCGGAAACCATATTGCCCTCGCAGCGACCCCCATAACTGGGGATACCTTCGGCGGCGATGGCATTGATCATGTTGTAGTTGCCGGGACAACAGAAGAACCCCGCCACGCCTTCATCGTTACAGAATTTGGCGAATACCTCGGCGCCAGTCATGGGGAAGTTCGCCGGTTTCGCGGCCTCGGCCAGGGTCTTGGGAATCTCGTCCGGAATGCGAATCTTCGCCGCGTTGGAATCCTGTGCCTCGCTGTTCTCGCTCTGCAGAATTGCCGCCGCACCGGCTCCGGCAATCGCCGTCCCCTTAATAAAACTCCGGCGGGAGACTTTGGCTTGCTCCGCGGTGATGTCCGACTTCCTCTTCTTGTCTTCAGTAGTCATCAGGGTTTCCTCAAGGATTATTTTTGCTGCGGCCGGCTTGCTTGCGGTCCAATATTCAAAACATGGGCAACAATCTGCCAGATTACTTCGTCACTGAGCTCGCCCTTAAAGGGTGGCATCTCTAGCCCGGCACCAAATTTAATGCTGCGGAATATGAGCAAGGCCGAGCTGCCATAATACCACGAGCTTGGAGCGGTCAAGTCCGCCGCTATATAGTCGATATTGGCTAAGGCTCTGCCATCGGCGTCGTGACACTGTTGACAGTTAATCAAATAATGACTCTTGCCGACGACCGCCGCGGCCTTGGAATACGCCAGTGGGTCCGCCACCGACGGCATCTCAGCCCCGTGTAGCGACGACGAAGTCAACAGCAGCGCAATCCAGGCACCGGTAAATCTGATGATTACTCCCCTGCTAATGCCGACCACCGCTATGGTCCGACCAGCCGTAAAAAATCATCCCAGGACACCGCTTGCCCATGGATGGGAACAATGGTGTCGACCTCGAGACCGAGTCGGAGCACATGGTTATACAGACTTCGATTGGCGGCATTGGCGATAGCAGGCAAGGGCTCTCCATTTAATGGCGCATCGAACAGGTCCGCCTCGATGAGTATTTTCTCCTCGGGAAGATAGGCCACCAGCATGCCTTCGACATGGGCCAAAGGATGCACATAGGATATTTCCAAATTGCGCCGATTGTCGGTCAGTACGTAATTTTCTCTTACCGTCTCGTACTGATAGCCCTCGGCCAGTTCCGTAGGCGGCCACAGGCTTAACATGTCTGGTTCCAATGTCCTGGGTGCGTAGTTCAGCAGGTCGCGGGTATAAAAGTCGTAGTTCTTCCAGTGGGTGATGATAGTGGCGCCAATATGCATGTAGGTGCGCAAGCCACCGATATGGTCATGGTGTTGATGGGTGTTGATCAGGAATCGAACCGGTTTGTCCAGGATCAATTTTACGATTTCATCGAGGACTGCAAGATTGCGCTTCTCATCCAGAGGCGCTTCCACCACCGCAATATAGTCTTCGAATTCCACGACGACGCTATTGTGAGAGGCGCCGCCGAATAGCCATACGCCCTCGGCCAATTCTTCGATATCGACCCGCAAGGGGAAACTGGCCCGTCTAACCGATGCTGGCACCGTAACCGGGTCCGCACACACATTGGCCTGAATATTCCCTTGCTGCCCACCATAGGCGTTATGCCCCGCATTGATACTCTGAGCCTGGTAGTTATCGTCCCAGCCGGTATGGGAGTGCCATACTGTGGGAAAGCGAATACCGTCGCCAAGATCGATATAGCTGTCGTTGGTAAATTCGTGTTCGTAATTGGTGTCACCTAGCACCGGATCGGGCACCCAGGTATGGATTCGTTGCAGCAGATTCTGTGCATTGATGGTGGCGTCAACCCGGTATTTTCCCATCACGGTAATGGAAACCACGGTCATTTTTTCGGGATTCACGGTGGCGCCATCGCGACCCATCTCCCCGAGTTCCCAGCGCCAGGTCGCCCTGGGATTAGCCCCCGGCAGCATCGCCGCCTTCAAGAAACCGTGGGGGTTGATCCACATATCGAGCTGCCAGCGCTGGGCATCGTCGCTTGGTGCCGCGATCGCCTCACCATCGACCCCGTCCTGGTGCCAGGCGTAACCGCCATTGACCATAAACGACTGCCGCACTTCTTTTTGAATAGGCGTTCCACCTTTCCAGCCCAGGCCATATTTCCAGGCAGCCGGATTATTACCCGGTTCCCGGTCGAAGCGCTCCAGCATGGTGCCTTGTTGCCAGTTCATCACCCGGGTGTAATTGCGCAGCGGTTCACCTCGGGGCCAATCCACCTCGTATCCATTCAGGCGCTGTTGACCCACCATACCGGAATAGGCACTACCGGATATACTGACGCAGTCCAGCCTATCACTACCGATGGCGTCGGCGGCTGCCCGTAAAACCGGATACGGATCAATAAATCCCGGCTCCAGTGCCTGCGCGGACAGCTCACTCATAAAAACTACCAGCAGACCGACCAGGTAAGATCGATTTGTCATGATGCCCCCGAGGAAAGAAGTCTTGGCCCTTTTGGTCCTGGTGAGTGAAATCAAATTCAACGGCGTGGGAGAAACACGCTCTAACCCGCTGTGATTTAAAACGATGCCAGGGCGTTGAACGGGCTAGCCGTTCCTCCCTTAACCGGATTGATCTGAATCGCCGTCATAAATTCCCAGCGCTGCAGACGCGCCGCCGTCGCCGCCACATCCTTCAGGTAACCGTTATCGACGATGGGCAGGCCGAGATTGACCTGGGTGAGCTGATGAATGGGTCGATTGATGCCAGCCACGCCAGATGGCTGTACATCGTTGACCGCATCGCTGATTAACATCGCTACATCTCTTTCGTGCAACCAGGGCAGCACCGAGGCGTGCAATCCAGCGCCTCCCTGCCCGTAGGCCCATGGGCCTTCTGCATCGCGCATCGCCCATCTGCCGGTGCGAATGAAAAGCGCATCGCCGCTGCTGATTTTAACACCGGCAAATTCTTCCCATGCCTCCAAATCGGACACGTATATGGGCGTGCTCGGATCTAGCCATTCCACGCCACGCAGCAACGGCATATCCACCAGCACTCCCCGAGTGACATAGGAAGTACCCATCTTATCGATGGCCAGATCTTCACAGCCATTCACGGTCAGATTTTGCGGGTAACCGTTGAATATTATGTATTCACCGTCAATTTCGGTGCGGTAATGGCACAGTGCATCCACATGTGAAAGCATGCCATCGTGCAGGGAGAATTGAATCTCATCGAGTGCAAAAGTGGGTTCGCCGGTAACCGGATCCAGCCGGCTCATCCAGTGCTTGCTGGGCCCAAAAGCCTGACTATCCATGGTTTTCTCATCGGTCACGAAGTGTTGCAGCGTTACCGTCTCTCCGACCTGCACCAGGGCCGCCGCCTGTCGCGTTTTTTCTGCGGTAATAAGATTCAGGGTGCCACGCTGATCATCCGGTCCCCAGCGCCCCCAGTTGGATAGCTCTTTCTCCCACTTGCTCAGGGTCTCGAGCGTAACCATGACTGAAGGATCCTGAGTAGAAGGATGTACCTGAAACTGCTGAGCCGCACTGATGCTGATTACCAATGCAACGCATGCTACACAGACTAGTTTAAAAACAAATAGAAATTGAGAATTTACTATTTTGGAAATTTTAGCCACGGCTAGAGCCTCCAGAGAAATGGAAGGAACGGCCAGCATAGACCAAGTAGGTGGGAACAGATAGGGTAAATGGACCCGGAGAAAGAAAAGCTGGGTGTTAGCGGCAGCTAGTGTGCCTCGCTATCGGCCAATGCATCACTAAAAGGTGGCATTGATCTTCAGCGACATCACCACGCCGCGACTGCTGCAGCGGTCCTCGATTTCCTCGATAATGCCGGCAGACAAGCGACCCAGATAGCGAATACGTTCGCGACACTGCTCGTTATTGGTAGCGTCTCGAATATCGAAGCGAAACGAAGTGCCACCGAAGGCAATCAGTTCGGCGAAGACTGACACATTGGGCTCACCAAGGCTGCTGATGACATCATCGACGTCATAGAGTTTTTGGTTGCCGTCGAAGCGGTTACTCCAGCTGGCACCGTAGTTGAGATTCCACTGTGGCAGATCATGGCGAAAGCTCAATGACCAACGACCGCGACCAAAGAATGAAAAGCGTCTATCTATGCCGGTGAAGGGATCCTCGATCTTCGAGTCAGCAACACTAAAGCGCGAAGATACCAACAGATTGGGCATATTAATCATCTTCATCCTAATACTGGCATTAAGCCGCAGCCCGTACATATCACCATCGCCTATATTGCCATTGGCCGATTGAAGATCGTCCTCTGAAGGCGACACGTCGATACGTTCGATCACATCGTGGTGCTGGTGATACCAGATATTGCCGTCGACCACACCGACATCATCTGGCAGACGGTATTCTGCATTCAACTCGTACTTCCAGAACCACTCCTGGGTTAGATTGGCATTGCCCGCAGAGGTATTGCTGTCTTCATCCTGACTGTCCGTGGCGGCGACAAAATCGCTGAAGCTCAATTGCCTGACCTGTTTTTCTATCAAGGCTCGGAGTTGGAGCGTCGACGTCAGATCATAGCGAAAATCCAGTTTCGGTTTGATGAAATCGAAATCGCGTTTATTTGAAACATCGCCACTTTGCGTAATCTCGGAAAACTCATATAGCAGGGTGCTTTCCAGCGACATCCTGGGATTAAATATCCAGTTATGAATAATAAATGGCTCGTAACGAATTTCCTCAACCGTAGAATTGGCATTGGAAACCGTAACGGGTACCAGGCCACCAAAATCCGCTGACGGCGTCCCCGTGCTGCTCTCTAATCCCAGTGCCAAATTTGAATCCAGCGTAGTCTGGGCCCACTCGGCGCCAAACTCGATGTCCTGGCGTTCGAAAATATCCATGGTATAGGACCCGCGTACAATACGCTCCTCAGTCACACTACCTGAATCCAGGAACAGGTTTTTTGTCAGGCTACCGTCGTCGGCAACATCGAAACGTTCGCGCACGGTGTCACGATTATCCTGATTGGCAATAAACAGGATCTTGAAGCGATCGCCATTGCTGAAAAACGTTTCATAGTCTCCGCCAATTTCCCAATTGTTTCGTTCTCCGGGAATAACTTCGAACTGGCGCTCGAGGGTATTGGGAATTACCGTGAAATCAGTGGTACGACGACTCACCCTGGTAGGGTTGTCATTCTGTGAGTAGAGCGCGTTAAAGCGGGCGCTGCTACGCTCACTTATCTCGTAATCAAAATTTGCGCTCAAATCGTAGCTGGTTTGCTTGCGTACGCTATCTTCGCGCACGTTATCATTAGGCGAAAAATCCCCGAGGATACTGTCCTCATTGCTCTCACTATGATCGTAACGTGGCTCTGCAATCGCATTGAGGACGAATCCGAGGTCGCCGATTTTATTACTATAGGAAATTGACCCTCCGGGCTCGGTATTGGAATCTCTGTACCTATCCATGTTCACTTCGATACGAGTGCTGGCACTGGATAACTCTTCGAACAGCACAACATTAATTACCTGGCCGCTGCCCCTGACATCCAGTTCACCGGATGTACCGCGAATAATTTGAATATAGTCGACCTGATTTGCGTTTATCCGACCCAGCACACTACTGGTTTGATTATTCTTACCGGCCGTGCGCTTACCATTTATCAGTATCTCGCTGCCCCCACTACCACTGCCAAAACCACGACCGCCCCGACCACCGCCACCACCTCTGAACCCCCCACCCCCAAAACTACCACCGGGACTGCCACCACCAGTGGTCGAGCCCACACCAGGAATCCGATCCAACATATCTTTGGCGGTAATAGGTGAAAATTCGGAAAAATAGGAAGCCGGGTAGAGGATAGTGGTGCCATCATCGACTGTATCCTGAGCCAATAATTGAGCAGAGCTAATGCAGGTAAACACTGCGATAGACGCGGATAGCGTCAGTTTTCGGAAATTCAACATCATTATGCAGGGATCCTGTGATTACTCACTTATTGACGCCAAAGACAGCAGTTAGGTGCAGGGATTATCGGCACAAACGCCTTAAATTGACCATAACTTGTAAAACTTAATTACAACTTAGGCTGCAATATCACTCCTTGCCGAGATAAATCTAAGAAAAACATCGTTGGGAAAAAGGTTGCTGACAAGTAGTGAAGCAGTTTAGGCGATCAGCGCATAGACCACGGCACTTGTCAGGGCAGCAACAGGTAGAGTGATCAACCAGGACAACAGGATACTTCTGACTACTTCGCCATCCTGCTTCCGGTATATTGCAGAAAGCGGGGACAGATTCGAGCCTGTCCCCATAACCCTTTTACAGAGGATTGTATATCAGCTCCCGCATGGCGGCGTGCACCTGCAGCGAGTAGAGGATATCGTCGTTCTGAATCATGCCCACAAAGACGACATTTTCCACGGGATCGATCCAGAACCAGGATCCTGCTATGCCCCACCACCAATGTGTACCGACTGGCGCCCCATTGTAACTTTCGGAATCATTAACGATGGCAAAGTCAACTCCGAACACATTACCCGGATACAATTGGCCGATGTTTTCCACCGCGTCCGGCAATTGATTCGAGCGCATGATCTGAACCGCCTCTTCGGAAAGAATACGAGTGCCATTGAGGCTGCCACCGTTTAAATGCATCTGTGCAAATTTCATATAGTCGCCAGCAGTCGAAGTCAGGCCACCGCCACCGGAAAAGAACTTGGGCTTGATTAAAAACGCACCCCTATCGGTGCGGGTGAGCTCGCCGTCATTGCCTGGACGGTACTGTCGTGCCAATCGATCCGCTTTATCTGCAGCGACATAGAAGCTGGTATCCACCATGCCCAGTGGGCCAAAGATGCGCTCCTGCAGAAACACGTCGAAGGTCTGGCCCGAGAGTACTTCAACGAGGTAGCCCTGCACATCCACAGAAATACTGTAAACCCACTGGCTTCCCGGCTGATAGCCCAATGGAATGTGCCCCAGCGCCGGAATACTCTCGGCCAGGGTATAGTTGGGCAGATTGTTGATGCCTGCCTTGGAATAGGCTGCGGCGACTGGTCCCCGGGACAGGGGTGGGGTATACAGCAAACCGCCGGTGTGGCTCATCAGCTCACGAATCGTCATGGCGTGACCGGCAGCTTCAGTTTCGAAAGAACCATCTTCGTTTTGCGACTTGAAGACGGTCATGCCAGCAAGCTGGGGCAGGTGTTTTTCGACCGGGTCACTGAGTTGAAACTTACCTTCATCGAAGAGCATCATCAGCGCGGTGCCGGTCACCGGCTTGGTCATGGAAAATATCCGGAAAATAGCATCGGTGCTCATGGGTACCTCATCTTCCACGTTCTGATAGCCGAAGGCTTGATTCATCTGAATCTCGCCGTCCTTGGCTACCACGGCAACCACACCGGATAACTTGCCTGCGTCTACCCGCGCCTGTAAATCGGCGGCGATCGCGTCGAGCCGGCCTTGCTCTATGTCGGCATTTGCCGTGGACACGCCGATGACGATAAGCACTGCCATCAAGAATGCATTGAACTTGGTAAAACGGTATTTCTCAGTCATTTCTGACTCCTTTCCTGATTGAAGAATGTTTCGGCCTCAAGCCCCCTGGTCCACTGGGTACCCCTGCCGGTTCTATTCCTATTCGACCACATCGATCCTGACATAGCCGTTAGTCCAACAGCAATAAAACTCGAACCCGTAGGTCGGATTCCCTCGCCGCTCGGTGTCATTGATTGCCTGCACACGAACGACGTAAGAACCCGGTTCACTAAAAATTGCTGTGGTCGTCGCTGCCCCATTCGCTGCATCCAGTCGTAGCTCCGCCGAACTGAATTCTACCTGTCCCGAACCCTGATGCAAGGTCCAGCCCAACCAGGTACCCGATTCGGGATGCATGATACGAGCGATCAATGGTACCGGTTCTCCCACTTTAGCAATGCGGGGGCCTTCCCACAGCCCCCTGCGTCCTCTAAAATTCGGTGGATCATCGTTTAGACTCAAATACGGAGCCACGGCGCCACGCCCGGTGGTTGATTCTTCGTCGAGGACATACGTCGGCAAGAGCCAGCCGGGAACTGACAACTTGTCACCCTGGGACTCAAGCGTCCAAATGACTTCTGAGTCGCCGAAATCTGCCGGTACGATTATCGAGAAAACACACCAGTGGTGACGGAAGAGGCGGGTGAGAGTTGGCTTGGGTACCGGGTCGAAATGGGTGGGTTGCGAACCATCATAGATCGCTGGTTCGATCCTGTTTCCCTCGCCAAGAGGAACATCCAGCGACTGTTCGGTGTTCATATTGAAATAGCCGAAACAGAGTGTATAGGTTCCATCGGCATTGGGAAACCAGCCATCGAACAGAGGAATAACATTCTGTCCACTAGCTCGCAAAGGCGCTGCATTGAACAGATCGAGGCTTGAGGAGGTCTGCGCCGATAACAAGCCAGCAGTGCTCACCCACAGGGTGAGCAACAGCAGTGTTGCGCTTTTGTATTTACTTCCCACTACTGACTAGGGTCCGTTTTGTGCGGTCAATCTGCCTCGTCGCTCGGCGCTTAAGCGTTCAAACTGCGCGTCCGTCAGATAGGTGATGCCCAGCCACAAATGGGACATCTCATCCACCCCCCGTTGGCCAAACACTACCCATTGTCGAGGATCCGGATTGTTGGGGTTGTCGGCGGTGTTGTCCCAGGTTGAGGTAATCATCAGCATGGTTCCCTTGGGTAACAATGGCGCCGCGTCATCATCAAATTTATAGGAGATCTGCCAGCTATGATTATATTTATCCACGCGGGCCAGCATTTCACGGCGGCCATCGGGGTAGACGGCTTCCAGCGATTGGGCTCGGCCACGCATGTGCATATGCGGCCGGAAGCTGGTGATGAGTGCCGGTCGATTCAGGACCCGGACACCCTGTTGGGATTTAATGGTATGAGGCGGCAACAATAGATCGCCTGCCCATAAACCACCGGGCCCGGTATCGGCGGCGAAGAATTGCTCCCCCCTGGTCTCGAAATCCGGTTTATAGCCTTCGGGGTAGAGCCAGACTGCGGCTTCGGCCTGCTCGTTTCGAACTTCCTGGGCGATGGGGAAATAGTGCAGATTCCAGGTAATCTGGCCGCTTGGATGGATTAGCATGCCGGTGCCTTCAGCAAACAGGTCACCACTTTTGCCGACGCCTTGCCTTCCAACCGGCCCCGAGACACGCAGGCCATCGGCATCTTGCGATGTGAGCGTCGCGTGACCGTGGTGAAGTACTTTGACACCTAGAGGATAACTTCCTTTTAATTCTGTGGCTCGCACATAACGCGGCTCATCGATCAAACCCTCAAATGGAGTGTTGCGCACCCACCACTGATCCTGTGCATTGGCGGCAATCGTGTAGGGAGGCGCCTTGACGACGAAATCCGGTGGACCGAGCAATTCGGCCATCTGCCATTGGGCGCCGTTAGGCAAAGCCGGCATAGGTGGCAACGCTGATGGATCGCCCTCTGGAGAACCGGACTCTGCCCAGGCCACGATAGTGGCAATCTGCTCATCCGAGAGCGAGATGTCATTCTTGTAGTTCTGGATGCCGGTGGTCTTGTCCAGGTGCCAGGGCGGCATTTCTCTAGCCTGTACCTTGTAACTTATCAAGCCTGCCCAAGGCTGGACATCGGCATAGTCAAGCAGCGGCATCGGCCCGATGCCTTCAGGGTTATGGCAACTGGCACACTTTTCAAACAGTATCGGCGCAACATCCGCGGCGAAGGTGGGAGCGGATTTTGCCGCCTGTGTATTCCACGGAAGCAGCAGGCAGGCGAGCAGCAAGGCTGGTCGGGAGGCATCAAAAATTCCTACCCGAAATCTAAAATTGCTTTTCATCAACGGATTCTCCCAAATTCTGGAACAGACAGCATAATATCCAGGTAACAAATTATATATTACAGCCCGAACTGTCAACAGCCAAGTGCTGCTTGTTAAGCCCACTATCAAATCCAGCACTAGAACGTATTTAACTTAAGCGACTCAGGTCCAAATCCGTTCTGCGCCAGATGATTGACGATCATATCTGCAGTCACCGGAACCCGGTTAAACAGATGACCGTCCAGGGCATCGGCCAGAGCGCTGGTGATGGCGGCTACCGCACAACCCTGAGAAGGCTCACCGATGCCTCTGCCTCCCATCGGATTGAACGGATCGGCAATATCTACCGCCGCATTCACCATGTTGGCAGGCACATCCATCATCGTCGGAAGCCTGGCTTGATAGAATCCGGCGTTGGCCGGCAGACCATTCTGTGGATCATAAACATGGCGTTCGTAACCCGCCATACCGATGCCCCAGACACCGCCACCATTCATCTGTTGAGAAAAACCCTGGGGGTGCATGACCGTGCCACAATCCGCCACCGCCACATATTCCAAAATCTCAAACTTACCGGTATCGACATCGATTTCTAACTCGACATAGCCAACAATCATGCCTGGGGGTGTCCCCTTTCTCGGTAGATTGTCTTTGGCAACGCCAATCAGGCCGGATCCAGCAACACCCTGCACTGCGCGCTGGGTGATGGGATGAATATCTTCGGGGTATTCGGCGCCGCTGTAGTGGCCACCCATGCCGATCGCCCTCTGCGCGGCTTCGCCGTAACTCATTCCCAGGGTGGGATCGGCTACCTTGAAGACCCGTTCCTCGGCGATATCATATTCTTCCACGGTACCGCCAAATTCGGCGGCTGCGATTTCCTTCAATTTCTTCAGCGCGTCCATGGCGGCTACATAGTTGGCTCGGCTGTGGGTGAAGATCGTATTGCTGCCACCCTGGGTGGAACTCCAGGGCAGATGGCGGTCAGTTCTGGCGCGTACAATTTCACAGTTTTCCCAGTCCACCTGCAGCACTTCCGCTGCCGCCCTGACGGTGGCGGCGTACGAATAGGTACCCAAATTTCCCACGCCGCAGTGTAGCTGAATCTTCCCTGTCGGCAGGATGCGCACCAGGCCGTCGTAACCATAGCCGCCGGCGCCGTGGTAGCCCTGGCCCACGCCGATACCTCGGAGCTTGTTGCCCCGACGCTTGGGCTGATTGCGTTTGCCTTCCCAGTCGAATAGTTCGGCTCCCTTGCTGATGGTATCCGCCATGAAGGCGCTGGTCACCGGACCCTGGGCCTGGTAGATCCCGGAATCGCTATTGGGTGCATTGAGCTTACGGAATTCCACTCGATCCATGCCCAGCGCGTTCGCCGCTTTGTCCATAATCGGCGACAACGCTGCCGCCATCTCGTTCTGGCCTGGGCCGCGTTGGGCACCACGGGGTGCGGTGTTGGTGAAGATGGGGATATTTCTCAGGCGCATGGCATCGGGCTGAAACAGCACGGATATATGTCCAGCCGACGAGGAGGCACTGTCACGCCCACCGGGTCCGCCGTCACTGACGATGATCAGGTCTACCGCCGCCACCGTGCCATCGGCCCGCAGGCCGACCTTGATCCAGCCCTGCATGCCGGGCCGCCCAACACCGATGTAATACTCTTCTTCCCGGGTTATACGCAGTTGTACGGGACGGTTGAGTAATCGGGACAGATTGCCCGTCACGCCCATGGTGGGGTAGTTCCGACCTTTGGAGCCAAAACCACCGCCGGTGTTCTCATTGATAATGCACAGATCTGCCGGGTCTATTCCCAGTTGCGCCGCCAGGGGTTCATCGACAGCGCTCTGGCTTTGGGTTGAGGCATGGAAATAGCACTTGCCATTCTCCCAATACACCATGCTGGTGCGGGGCTCCATACAATGGTGGGGCGTGCCCGCCGTTACAAATGACTCCTCCACAACAACTTCGCACTCGGCAAAGCGTGCATCCAGCTCGCCATATTCCCAACCGTCGGTGAAGGAGACGCCCATCGGCTCCTTGCCGGCGCGAAATCTCTCAATTTCCGCGGCGGGCCACTTTACTGGTCGAATGGCCCCCACAACCTCGGCATTTTCATCCTCGGTTTCGGGAATCTCTCGCACCATGGCATTACCTTCCGGGTAGGCATCGGGCCCACCCTCAACCAGGCTGGTCAAGGGGTCCACAACGAAATCTCTGCGTTCAAACTCCACTTTGATATTGGCCAGGGCGTTTTCGGCGATCTGTTCCGTTAACGCAGCGACAGCCAAAATCGGCTGCCCCACGTAGGTCACGTAGTCCCTCGCCAGCATCGGGTTTTCAGGCGGCGTGGAAGGCGGCAAATCATCTGCCGTGATGATGCCCAGCACTCCGTCCATTCTCAGTGCTGCCGTGGCATCGATACTCAATATTCTGCCACTGGGCATGGGGCTGGTCAGTAATCTGGCGAATACCAGGCCTTCGCGGCGGAAATCCTCCACATATTTGGCCTCGCCAGTCACCTTGCCTTCGACATCGGGTGGAACGAAATCTTTTCCTATATGCATATAAGTCATGAGATAAGCTCCGCAGCGCGCATCACGCCATTGAGATAATGATCATAGGCGCCACATCGGCACAGATTGCCGGATAATCCCAGGCGGGCCTGTTCCCGAGTCGGGTTGGGATTGGCTCGCAACAGGGCAACTGCCGACATCACCTGGCCCGGTGTACAAAAACCACACTGGGGGCTCAGCTCTTCGATAAAGGCCTGCTGCACCGGATGCAAGCTGCCATCTGCGGCTCTCAATCCTTCCACTGTAGTTATCTCCTTGCCCTTGACTTGTTGGGTCAGGATCGAGCAGGAGTAAATAGCCTTGTCGTCGATCAATACCGTGCAAGAGCCACATTCACCCCGATTGCAGCTGACTTTGGTACCGGTCAGGTTCAGACGGTTGCGCAGGGTATGGGCCAGGGTTTCCTGGGGTTGTACATCGACTCTTCGAGTACGACCGTTGACGTTGATAGCAATCAGTCGCTCGACAGCGCCGGGCTGCCGATTTGATGCTGCATTGGCGAGATAAAAGCCGGCACCTGAGGTGGCAGCGGCGCTGCTGTATATCACCCCTTTGATGAAATGTCTGCGGGTAAGTCTTGAATTCACTGGGTTTCACCCCTTTTTTATCGATTGTGGGGAAGCGGGTTCCTGACTATGCAAGCACAGGTACTATGGAGGATAAAAGCTATCCCGAACGAAGTCCAAGGGTAAAACGGGGACAGGCTACGTTTTCTCGATAGATTACCTGAATAGTCGAACCTATTTTAACGAGAAAATGTGGTCTGTACCCCTAATCCCCCCTTCTAACACTTACTTCAGCAACAGCTTCTGCACGCGCCAGTTGTTCATATCGGCGACATAGAGTACGTCTTCTTGGGAACAATCCAGCCCGTGAACCCAGTTAAATTGCCCATCCCGTCGACCAGACTTACCCAACCAGCCGAGTATGGTGCCATCAGTACTGATCTTGTAGATACGGCCAGGCTCGTTGTCTGCCACGAACAGATACTGTGGCGTGGTATTGGTAATACACATGGCCCAGGGCTGCGTCTCCCTGATGGCTCGATCGGGATTCTTCGCGCTAAAGGGCGGTTGGTAATCGGGTGGATAGGGAACGTCCAGTACGATCATGCGCTGATAATTTCCGTCGGTATCGAACACCTGTATTCTTCTGTTATCACGGTCCGCTACATAAATATTATCGTTGCGGTCTATTTGCAGCGCGTGGGGAAGATCAAATTGACCGATATCAGTACCGAATGAACCCCAGTCCATTAGAAAATTTCCGTCGGGATCGAATTTTGTCATGCGCGAATTCACATACCCATCGCTGACGTAGATGTTGTTGTCACTGTCCCAGGCCACATCGGTGGGTCCGCCAAAATAACCGCCGAAGGCTCTAGCCTCAGCCTGGGATGCCAGTTCCACATCACCGTGGTAGCCCTCTTCGCGCCGACCAATATTCATCAACACATAACCCTGAGGATCAAACTGCATCACCGAGTTGGCGCCCTTATCGACGACCCAGAGATTGTCATACTGATCGAACCGCACCTGGTGCGAATACGCGATGCCATAGACTCCCTTACCGATTTCCCGCAGGAAACGGCCTGCTTTGTCGAATTCGAGGAGCTGTGTCGTAGAGTTGGACCAAATGGGCCCAAGATTCGCGCTTCCCGGATGATTAAGCACAACGATATTCCCTTGGGAATTAACAGCCACGCCCAGAATTTCACCGAGGTTCATATCCGGTGAATACTTGAGAAAGTTGGGAACGGTTTCGAATGGTATCTCCGGCACCGATTGCTGCGCCCAAACCGGAGTGGAAATACAGACTATAAAAACTAATCTAATAACAAACATTGAGCTTACCTCTGCATTGGCAATGTGAAACAAACCTGGTTTGCGGCTTCCAGCTTTTACCTGGAAGTTTTAGTGCGTACTTCACTAATAAAGGGATGACTGCTATCGGCGCGCTGCCAGATTTCCGCCAGTTGTGAATAATAGCGTTTAACGAGGTCGTCTCGGCCCAGCACCTCGGCGGCGCGGGCTGCGCCTAGCAATACATTGCTGCGGCCGCGATAGCGAGTTAGACCCCGCTGAAATTGCACCAGCGCGGCGCCGGCGTCGCCGGTTTCCAGCAAGGCCTCACCATAGGTCTCCATAGCAGGTTTTAAGGGGCGCGGCGGTACGCCTAACAGAGTGACTGGTTGCGCCCAGTTTAACTGCGCCGCCGCGCTGAGAATTCCCAGGGCGATATCATTGTGTCCCTGGGCAAGATGGATCAGGCCATCGACCTGCCGAGAAGAATTGACAGCCTGGCTGGCGGGATTATCGCTGAGAGAGGCAAGTAAATTCACCGCTTCGTTTGCCAGTTCCAGATTGCCAGAGCGGGCCGCGGCGATGCCGATTGCCTGCCACAGTCCGGGACTGCGAATCGAGTATTCACTGGCCAACTCCGCCAATAGCTCTGCGTCCTGCCATCTTTCCAGATCCAGGATCCAGCGCGCGTACACGTCGGCGAATGGTGTTTCTATTTCTGCTGCCAGGCCACTGGCGATATAGTCGCTGCGGACACGCTCACGAATCTTCTCTGCCTGGTTTAAATTACCTGCCTGCAGGTAGCCATAGTTAGCAAACTGCACCAGGTGACCGTAGTTGTGGGCATTCAAATCCTGCAACGAGTAATCATTTTCCTCCACCCAGGCCATGGATGACTCAAACGCCTGCATATTGGAGTCGGCCACGGCTTCCCACATGCCGTGCTGGAGGTAGTAATGGGATGGGATGTGCAATGCCTCCGCGGCATCCGTATCGATAAGGCGCAGGTTATTTACCGCCAACAATCCAATGTCGGTGTTTTCCGGATCGTCCGTGCTTTGGATCAGATAGCGATTGGCGCCAGGGTGTCGGGGATTTTGTGCCAACACCTGCATGGAAATTGTGGCCATCAATGAACGAGTCTGCTGCCGTGTCATATCGATGGGCGTTTCCCGCATTAACGACAGGGCATACAACGCAGATGCCTCGATGTCATCCGGATAGGCTCGCCGCAGATCTCGCATGGCATCTGAGTAAGCGCTCTGTCGATACCGAAACTCGCCTGCACCGAACAGTGTCTCGACCGCTGCCAGGTAAGCTTTCTCTCTTGCACTCGGTGCCTTGGCCGCGCGCTCCGCAGGCGTGGCGCCCAATCGCGCCAGTACCTCGCGAGCTACATCCAGACGGTGGATATTCCAGATGGTGCGATGCTGGGTGAGGGCTTCGCCCCAATAGGCCATGACGAAATCCGGTGCCAGGGTCTGTGCCTCGCGAAATTGCTCTTCGGCATCCTCGAACATATGCAGGTGCATGTAGGTAACGGCGTCAAGGAAATGCTCCTGCGCCTCACCAGATTGCGAGGTGGGGAAGACCAGATTCCAGTTCTGGTAAACCTGGGCGGCAGCGGGAATACTGAAGACGAGCAGACACAGGCACAGAAAAGATTTCGCGTACTTTGGCATAGTCAGCTCCGGACGCTTGATATTATTCATTTCGGCTGCAACATAATAGATCAAATTCATGGCTAGCGTCTTGTTTTCCAATGGAAACATCGGTCAAAATGACTTGCCAACAGCAATGCAACGGGGAGCACGCCATGAGAGTAAAAATCAGCCAGTTAGCACAGCCCGTAATGCTCACCCTAGTACTTGTTGGACTGGCGAACTGTGGCAGCGAAGAACCTGCCCAGTCCGCGGCGACGCAGTCCGCAGCCGTCCCGACAGCGAGCGCCGACGCTAATATCAGTGCTGTGGTAGCCAGCACCAATGGTCCCGAAGCCGGCACCTTCATCTCCGATGCACTGTTCCTGCAGTGGCAGGAGGATCTCTCAAACTGGGGACGCTGGGGTCCGGATGACGAACTCGGCGCACTGAACTTGATCACGCCGCAAAAGAGAAGGGAAGCGGCGGCCCTGGTGCAGGCCGGCGTTACCGTTTCGCTGGCCAGGAACGCTGATACCGTAGCAAGTGTTGATAATCCCTGTCCGGTACGCTGGGAGATGATCAATGCCAATGCCGGTGGTGCCAGCGACAGAATAAACTACGAATGCATCCATGGCGCCGGCACCACACACATCGATGGTTTCGCACATCGCTTCTTCGGCGGCAAGATGTGGAACGGCTACCCAGTCGCAGATACGGTGACAATGTCAGGGGGTGCGTCGAAGAATGCAGTGCTGACGATGAAGGACGGCATCATCACGCGTGGCGTGTTGTACGATATTCCCAAACTCAAGGGCGTTCCCTACCTGGAGCCCGGCACGCGAATCACCATAGCCGATCTTGAGGCCTGGGAAGCAAAGACCGGTGTCAGTGTTGGCCCGGGTGATGCTATGTTATTGCGCTGGGGCAGATGGGCGCGGCGCGAGGCAGTTGGCCCCTTCGATACCTGGGCCGAAGCCGCAGGCTTCGACAACGAGGTAATTCCATGGCTGAAGGAGAGAGACATCGCCATCCTGGGCTGGGAAACTCCCGGTTACACCCCGCGCCCCGAAGGCGATCTGCCCACTCTGGCCCTCCATGACTTCGCCCTGACTATGCTGGGCATTCATCTAATCGACCGCGCCGATCTTGCTGCACTGAGCGAGATGGCACAGGCGCAGGGAAGATGGGAGTTCATGCTAACCATAGCCCCGCTGCCGATACCCAATGGCACCGGCTCACCGGTGAACCCCATTGCCATGTTTTGAATTATCCTGTGCCGCATTTTCGGGCACCCTCAATTGTAGTCTGTCGCATAATTCCCTTTGGCAAGCTGTGCCTTATTATAGAGTTTTTTGGGACAGAACCGTTTATGCTTTCTTCCTTCGGATAGCAGATAGACGTGAGCAAGATAATGAAACAATGGATATGTAGCACGATCAGTCTGTTGAAAACCGTATGTATCAGCTGCGTCGTCCTCGCCTGTAGCCAGCTTGGGGCAGCCGAGAGCAAGACCGACAATCCACTCTCCACTCCCACGGAAGATGTTCCCGAAGAACTGGCCATGGGCGGAGCCAAGTCGGTGACAAGCTTCTTTATTACCAGCCGCGGACTTGGTAGCGGTGCCAATCTTGGCGGCCTCGACGGCGCCGATGCGCACTGCCAGGCGCTGGCGGCGGCCGAATATGCGGGAGACCATACCTGGCGCGCCTATCTCAGCACCACGGCGAGGGGCAATGAAGACGCCATTAATGCCCGTGACCGTATCGGCGATGGCCCCTGGTACAACGCCGAAGGTTTACTCATCGCGGCAAACATCGAGGTTCTGCATGGGCCTGGCAACCGCATCAGCAAGGAAAAGGCCGCAACGGAATCGCTCAATCCTGTCAACGGCGTCGGTGATACCCCCAATAGGCATGACATCCTTACCGGCTCACAAGCCGACGGCACCGCATTCCCGGGGGATGATGGGCGCAGCTGTGACAACTGGACTTCGAGCGCTGAAGGTCGCGCCCAGGTGGGCCACCATGACAAGATGGGGCGTGGAGAAACCGGCAATTCATGGAATTCTGCGCACTCCTCGAGTGGTTGTAGCCAGGAGGATCTGGTGAGCACAGGTGGCGCCGGCTTGTTCTACTGCTTCGCCATCGATTGACGGATAAAAAGAATTAGGAGATGAAGAACACACTACTCAGCGAACTGGGCTCGGCACTGGTCGATGGCAACCTCACGGACAAGTCACTGCTGGCCTGGACCGACCGTCCGCACACTATGCAAATTCTGCCCGATGCCAATGTGGTGAAGATCGGTGGCCAGAGTTTCATCGATAGGGGTCGCAAGGCAGTATTCCCCCTCATCGAAGAAATTAAGACAAATCTACCCCATCACAAGATGATAATTGGTACGGGTGCAGGCACCCGGGCGCGCCACGCTTACAGTGTCGGTATTGAGCTGGGAATGCCCACCGGTGTATTAAGTGTACTTGGCACCTTTGTCAGTATGCAGAATGCCCGAATGCTGCATTATCTACTGGCCGATCAGGGCATCCCCTTTATCGAGCCGATTCAATTTCCGCAACTCCCCTTGTATCTGGCAGAGCGACAGGCAGTTATTTTCTTTGGCATGCCACCCTATACATTCTGGCAACCGAACCCAAGAGTGGGCCGTATTCCCCCCAACCGCACAGATACCGGCACTTATCTGGTCAGTGAAACGTTCGGCACCCGATCGATGATCTATGTTAAGGATGAAAATGGCCTTTACACTGCCGACCCCAAGAAGGACCGAAATGCGAAATTCATTCCCAGAATTACAGTACAGGAACTAAAGGCCATGGATTTACCAGACCTGGTTATCGAACACAGCGTGCTGGAGATGATGGAGAACGCGAAGAACACCAGATCCATCCGCATCATCAACGGCCTGGTAGCAGGAAATTTGACCCGGGCATTGAATGATGAAGACGTCGGGACCATCATCACCGCGGACTAAACTCATTTTTTTATCATCGGGCAAACCAGGAATAGCCGATCATGGCAAAGTATTTTGACTATCAACATCATATGAATTCTCTGCTGGCAAGAGAGAGTCTGCTCGATAAAGATGTCATGGCCGCTACGGACACGCCAGTCGTGAGCATGTTGCCAGATGTTCATGTGGTGAAAATTGGCAGTCGGTCGATCCTGGAAGCCGGGCGCGATATCGTGTTACCCGTAGTTGAAATGCTCGGAAAGATACTGAAGAAGGAGAAACTCATCCTCGGTGTCGGTGGTGGCGCTCGTTCTCGCCATGTATTCGCCGTGGGCCTGGATCTGGAACTGCCCACCGGCGTGTTGGCCCAGCTTTCCATGGCAGATGCCCTCGGCAACGCCCATATTCTCGGCACGCTGCTGGCACCTCACGGTGTCGTCGCCATTCCACCGGAAATATTCGGCCATCTGCTGCCCCTGTTTATCCATTCCGCCCCCGGCGTCATCTTCAACGGAGTGCCCCCCTATTCGCTGTGGGAGCATCCGCCGGCGCTGGGGAAAATCCCGCCCCATCGAACCGACACTGGCTGTTTGATTTTGGCGGAGTGTTTTGGCTGCAAGTCCACGATCCTGGTCAAAGACGTGCAGGGACTGTACACGGAAGATCCGAAAGTGAATCCGGCAGCTCAGTTTATCGATCGCATCAGTGTGGCCGAACTAAAGCAGGAAAACTTGCCCACCCTGCCCTTCGATGAGATCTTACTCGAGGTACTCGAAACTGCCCAACTGGTCCACGAATTTCAGCTGGTTGATGGTCGCAAGCCGGAGAATATTGCCCGCGCGGTCAATGGCGAGCATGTAGGGACTATCGTATATGTCTGACCATAAAAAAATGGACCGATTTATTCTATAATCAGGAACTGCCCCATCATGCCGCGGTCCTCATGTTCCAGAATATGACAGTGATACATGTACGGGTTTTTGTCGTCAATGAAGTCGGTAAAACGCATGATGATGCGCACCAGTTCGCCCGACCCGACCCTGACCGTATCTTTCCAGCCCATTTCGTTTGCCGGTGGTTGTTGACCATTACGATCTAGCACTTGAAACTGTCCATTATGTACGTGAAAGGGATGCATCATAGGAGAGTTGTTAGTTAACTCCCATATTTCAGTGGTGTTGAATTGAATCCTCTCGTTGATGTAATTCATTTCCATGCGCCGACCATTAATGGAAAAATTGCCGCCACCATGGCCGCCGCCATTGCCATTACGACTACCGGTGCCGGGACCGCGGTCGTCGCCGCTACGCATGCCTGCACCCATGGATAGCCTGAATGTTCGGGTGTTGGTGGCGGCTGCCTCCGGTAGGCGATAGATAGAAGCGAGTCGATCCGGTACTGGCGCACTATCTTGTAGTCGTCCCTGTCCACGAATGTCGAGGATGTCGAAATTCTGTGTATTCAGCGACCTCATCATGACGCTCATGGCACCGGGAAATTCAGGAAAGTTGGACACCTTGCCAACGCTGATCAGGCGAACATCCTGACCATCGCTAAAATCTACCACGATCTCTGCCCGCTCTGCGGGGGACAACTCCAGACGGTTCATGGT
This sequence comes from Gammaproteobacteria bacterium, assembly GCA_002731775.1. Taxonomy (GTDB): domain Bacteria; phylum Pseudomonadota; class Gammaproteobacteria; order Pseudomonadales; family Pseudohongiellaceae; genus UBA9145. Next base: position 49,462 of record PCCP01000110.1, on the reverse strand, counting down.
CACGGCTGATTCCAAGTAGCCGCCGTCACTGGCGATCTGTTGAAATTCGCGGCCATCGCTAAAGGCGAAAACGAAGGTGCGGGCGTTCGCCGCATTGAGCAGACGAAACCGAACCAGCTTCGTCGTGGGCACAAAATAGGGGTGCCTGGTGCCGTTGACCAAGATAACGTCGCCACGCATCCCCACTACGGTATCTTCATAGCCAGACATGTAGCGAAAAGAACCATCATCGTTGAAGCTGCGGTCCTGGATAAGCAGCGGGATGTCATCGACACCATAGGTAGACGGTAGGTCGATCTGTTGCTCATCATCTTCGACGATAATCATGCCCGCAAGGCCCTTGTATACCTGTTCACCTGCGGTGTTCAACATGTGTGAGTGATACCAGAAGGTGCCGGCAAACTGCACCACAGTAAACTGTGGGTTCCAGGTGTCCCCGATTGCGATCACCTCGTGCGGTCCGCCGTCTGCGCTGGTGGGCAAGTGAAATCCGTGCCAATGCAAGGTAGTGGGTTCACCCAAGGCGTTCTGGATATGCAGAGAGACTGCCTCGTTACGACGAAATCGCAGGGTGGGCCCGAGATAATCCCCATTGATTCCAAAGGTGGCAGTGGCGGTGTCGGCAAAGAAATTACTGCTTCCCCGTCGCAGACGCAGCTGAAATTGCCGTGCGTTGCCAGTGAACTCACCTTCAGCCAGCGGTGGAATCTTGAGGGGATTGCCGCTGTCCGAATTCCCTTGCGCGGAGGTGAGCGAAGGGATACAAAGCCCTGTGCCAGCTCCCAACGAGCTGATGCCGAGGGCTTTCAGCGCCTTGCGTCGTGTAATCATTCCCTGCGCACCAGTTTTAAACCTTTAGAAGGACTATTATGCAGAAAAACCAAATTGGCGTCGATGAGTAAAACAGAGACAAATTTCCTCTCCATAAAACGAAACCAATTAGTTTTTACACAACACCCTAAATTCATTATTCTTCAATACAATAAGAAGGCCCGTCCTATGGCAAGAGCTTCAACAACATGAGTCCATTCGAATTTACCATAACCCTTATCTCGATCGTTATCGCATTGGGTATAGCTAGAATACTCGGTGGTTACGCCGACCTGATCCAGCATCGCAAACAAACAGAACACTCGCGGTTATTCTTGATCTGGTTTTCCTTTCTTCTGCTGACGCATGTCGGCTGGTGGTTCAGTCTATGGGGCAGTAGTAGAGACGAGGTTTTTAACCTCTCGCAGTTCATTATCTTACTACAGGTTCCTTGTTTCCTTTTTATTGCTACCAGGCTACTCATCTCGAGTGAGGGTGAATTCCACAAAATCACGGAACGTTACCAGACTCTTCGGGTGCCTTTTCTTTTGGCGTTTTCAGTCGCTTTTCTGCCTGGTCCAATGCTGCGGGGATTCAATACTGGTGACTGGTCGATAGCGCTGTATCTGTCGACTGTAGGGTTGTTGATACTGGCAGGCACTTTATCTCCGAACATGCGACTTCAGTACGGCGTAGCTTCAATTGCAGGTTTGGTCTAGCTGAGTTTCGTGCTGCAATTTAGATCGGTTGTTGGCAGCTAAAAAATCCGCGGTCCGCTTCAGAATAGCCTGACCCGGGATAATCTATGCCTGCCGGCGTATCAGTTTACAAACCAAGTGTCTACACTGCACAGCAGGATGGATACAATCGGACCATACGACTAGAGAGCGACTAATGTCCAACGGCACCAAAAGTGCGTTAGCGACTCGACTTCGACGAGAACTGCAGGGTGATGTGTACTTCGATGATTTCAGTCGCGGTCGCTACAGCACCGACGCCTCTATCTATCAGATACAGCCTATCGGCGTTACCGTGCCGAGAAACGCAGAGGATGTGCAGACCGCGCTGCAGATAGCGGTTGACGAGGGCATTCCGGTTTTACCCCGCGGAGCCGGCACTTCGCAGACTGGTCAGGCCATCGGTGAGGCCCTGATCATGGACACCACCCGATACCTCAACCAAGTGCTGGAATTCGACGCCGAAAACCGCACCGTGTGTGTACAACCGGGCATGGTGTTGGATCAACTCAATCATTATCTAAAACCCCACGGCTTGTTTTTCCCCGTGGATGTATCCACCGCCAATCGCGCTACCCTCGGTGGCATGGCCGGCAATAACAGTTGCGGCTCCCGTTCTATCCGCTATGGCAACATGGTACACAACGTGCGCGCCATCGATGCCCTGATGGCGGATGGCAGCGAGGTCCAATTCAATTCCCTGGCTTCGAGACGACTCAATGGGGAAAGCGCCAGCCATGCGGAGTTATTCAATAAATTGCTCGATCTCGGAGAAAGAGAAGCCGCGGAGATAGCGAAACGCTTTCCAAATCTGTTACGAAGAGTCGGTGGTTACAACATCGACGTACTCACCAAAGATAAACCTAACATGTCTCACTTGCTGGTAGGATCGGAGGGCACCCTCGCCTTCTTCCAGCGCATACACCTGGATCTGCAAGTCATACCAGAACATAAGGTGTTGGCCGTGTGTCACTTTCCCAGTTTTTACAAGGCGATGGATGCCACCCAGCACATCGTCGAACTAAAACCCTCGGCAGTTGAGTTGGTGGATCGCACCATGATTAACCTGGCCAGGGAAATTCCCATGTATGCAGCCATTGTCGATCGCTTCGTGCAGGGCGAGCCCGAGGCCTTGCTGCTGGTTGAGTTTGCCGGGGAGGACCAGGCCCAGCAACCACAGAGCCTGCAGCAGTTAGTCGAACTCATGGCTGAACTGGGCCTCCCCGACGCAGTAGTGGAGGCGACTGACACGGAATTTCAGCAATCGATCTGGGAAGTACGAAAATCCGGTCTCAATATCATGATGTCGATGAAAGGTGATGGCAAGCCCGTCTCCTTCATCGAAGATTGTGCCGTCGATCTTAAGGATCTCGCTGAATACACAAGGCGGCTGACGGACATTTTTCACAAACACGGGACAACCGGCACCTTTTATGCCCACGCCTCTGTTGGCTGCCTGCACGTCCGCCCCATACTTAATATGAAGCAAGCATCCGGCGCCACCAAGATGCGGGCCATCGTCGAAGAAACCCTGGAAATGGTGCGGGAATACAAGGGATCTCACTCTGGAGAGCACGGCGATGGCCTCGCCAGATCGGAATTTCATGAATCCATGTTCGGACGCCGGATGGTAGCATCGTTCGAAGAAATCAAGGACAGCTTCGACCCGGAAGGCACCTTCAACCCAGGCAAGATTGTGCGAGCCTCGAAGATGGACGATCGCGATCTGTTTCGATTCGCACCGGGTTACGCCGCGCAGCCCATAGCCACAACCATGGACTGGTCGACCTGGGGTGGTTTCAACCGGGCCATTGAAATGTGTAACAACAACGGTGCCTGCCGCAAGGCAGATGTTGCCGTTATGTGTCCCTCATATCGGGTCACCGGTGCTGAGCAGCACCTGACACGGGGCCGTGCCAACAGCCTTAGACTAGCTATTACCGGGCAGCTCGGCGCCGATGCGCTGGTGTCAGAAGCCATGTACGACACCATGGCGATGTGTGTTAGTTGCAAGGGATGTAAACGGGAATGTCCAACCGGCGTGGACATGGCCAAGATGAAGATCGAGTTTCTACACCAGTACTATGGAAAACATCGATTGCCAATAAAGGAATACCTGGCGGCTTTCCTACCCCGCTACGCCCATTGGGCGGGAAATTTTTCTATGCTGCTAAACCTGCGGGATCAGATTCCCGGACTGGCAAAATTGTCTGAATTGTTACTGGGTTTCAGCAGTCGGCGCCGACTACCGAGGTGGCGGCGTGACCGATTCAATGCAGAGAAGGAAATTCCAAAAAAATCGACAGGCGAAGAAAATGCAAGGAAAGTCGTGCTGTTAGTGGACACCTTCAACACCTGCTTCGAACCGGAAAACGCGCGAGCTGCGTTGGCGGTACTGACTGCCGCCGGCTACAAGGTTTTATGTCCCAGCCCACTCGACAAGGGTCGACCCCTGTGTTGTGGACGCACCTTCCTCAGCGGCGGATTGGTCGACGAGGCTCGCGTTGAAGCCGAACGAATGATCGATACATTGATGCCATTCGTCGAGCGCGGCGTGCCGATCATCGGTCTGGAACCCTCTTGCCTGTTAACACTACGTGATGAATTCCCATCCCTGCTACCGGGGACCGACACTGCCGAACTGGCCGAAAATGCCTTTCTACTGGAAGAATTCCTCGCCGCCGAAAATGGAAAAGGCCGACTAAATCTAAAGCTTAAATCCCTGCCCGTAAAGCGAGCCCTGCTGCACGGCCACTGCCACCAGAAAGCCTTCGATGTCATGTCCTCGGTGCAACAGGTGCTGGCGCTGATACCCGAACTCGAAGTGGAGACCATAAAATCGAGTTGCTGCGGTATGGCTGGTGCATTCGGTTACGATGCCAAGCACTACGAGACATCCATGAAGATGGGAGAGTTGAATCTCCTGCCTGCGGTCAGGGCGGCGGATGAAGATTCTCTCATCATAGCCGACGGCACCAGTTGCAGAAATCAAATACGTGACGGCACCGGCCGAGAAGCCATGCACGTAGCACGAGTACTAGAAATGGCCCTTTCTGAATAAAGGGGCCAGGCAATTTGGGTGTAGTTTGTCCGCGAAGGAGGCTGCCCAGCTCGACTCCGCTCAATCATGTGAATGCTGGTAATTCTTGCATTTTAATTTGGATTAGAACCACATTCTTCGTACATACACAAAAAATATGGCCTAAGATAGCCCACAGCCATAAAATCGGGGCTGTGATAAGATCCGGTTCGATCCTATTTGCGATTAAACAACCGTGAGGTGCACCGTGAATACAAACTCCCTCTCCCGTCGTCACTTCCTGCAAGCCAGTGGCACCGCCGCCATCTGGGCTCCGTCTTCCGTGGTGGCTTACACCTCTGCAGAAATGCACGCGTTCTACGCCAGTGGCGAGATGTCTGTTAACGTCTCCAAGTGGGAGCTGGATACCCCGGCGCTGTGCGTCGATCTGGATCTGTTGGAGGCCAACCTGGACAAAATGGCGCAGACGATGTCCAGCAATGGCATTGCGAGCCGGCCCCACGCAAAGACTCACAAATGTCCAATCATTGCGCAGATGCAACTGGATCGGGGCTCGGTAGGTATATGTACCGCCAAGGTGAGCGAAGCGGAAGCCATGTTCCAAAATGGCATCGATCGAATACTCAATACCACTGGCAATGTAACGCCGACAAAGATCAACCGCGCCATGAATCTGAGACAGCAGTGTCCGGGCTTTATTCAGGCCACGGATGCGCCCGAGAACGCACGCTTGTTATCTGCGGCTGCCGTGGCCAAGGGACTCGTTGCCGATGTGGTGGTGGATGTTGATCCGGGGATTCGGCGTACCGGAACTCCCTTCGGTCAGCCCGCCCTGCAACTGGCACAACTGGTGGATCAATTGCCCGGCCTACGACTAATGGGCATGTTGTGTTATGACGCGGCGGCGCAACATGTGGTCGGCTTCGAGACCCGTAAGGCACAGACACTCGAGCGTATGGCTGCCGCCACCGACACCTTTGAGTTGATGCAGGCATCGGGATTAAACACAGAAATATTCAGTGGCGGCGGCACCGGCACTTACAACATAGACCATGGCACCAGGGGCATGACCGACGTACAAGTCGGCAGTTATGTTTTCATGGACGCCCAGTATATTAGTATCGGTGGTGAGACGGACAGCGAGGTTTATTCCGACTTTCACACCTCACTGACGATCATGGCCACCGTACTCAACGCACAACACGCCGGCCGTGCCACCTCCGATGCTGGCGCTAAAGCCTGCACCATCAATCAGCCCTGGCCAATAATCAAGGGCGAGACTGGCATGCATTATCGCTCCGGATCCGACGAATTCGGCACCATCATTTATGAAGATGATCCGTCCCGCAATTACAAGGTAGGCGACAAACTGGAACTCATCGTTTCTCACTGCGATCCGGTGGTTAATCTCTACGATCAGATGTACGCGATCCGCAATGACCGAGTAGAAGCAATATGGCCTATATCTGCTCGCGGTATGTCGGCTTAAAGAATCTGCTAAAGCACAGGTCTAAATCAATCCAACAACCCACATGACACAGACAACGGCGAATGATGTTAAACCACCCACCATGGTCGCTCCGCCGTAGCTGAATACCGCATCGGTAACGCTCAACTTGGTGAGCGAAGTACAAACCCAGAAGTAACTGCTGTTCACGTACTTGATGATGACCGAGCCACTGGCACCTGCCAGCATTGCCGCTTCCGGTGATAAACCAAGACCTCCCAACATCGGTGCCACCAGTGACGCCGCCGTGATGACACCAACGGTGGTGGAACCCGTGATCATATTTCCAATGATACCTATTAGAAAAGGCAGCATGATCGTTGGCAGGCCATATTCGGTGAACAACATGGCGATGTAATCTACTGCAGGCGTGCCGCGTAAGATGGCGCTGAGCGATCCGCCGAGGCCGGTCACAACCAGGATCATGGCCGAAGTTCTTAATGCCGCTTCAACCCATTCGTCCTTGGCCTTGTCCTTCGCATCCTCGCTCTTGATGTTGCGATAGGCCAACCACACACCGATGGACAGGGCGATAACCGGCCAGCCCAGATAGGAGAAAATAATTCGCAGAATATGTCCCTCATCGAACAACAGACTGACGACACTCTGGGTACCGATTAGTACGATGGGGATAATAATAGGTGTGTAGGAGCTAAGGGTACTGGGTAGGTCCTCTTCGGCACTGTCAAAATTGCGACCATCGAAATCATCCGAGGCCTGGGTCTTGATCCTTGGGCCGGCGACATAGACTCCCCATGCCCAGCAACTCATGGATCCAAACAAGCAGGCAATGCTGCCGAAAATAATGGTCTTGCCGATGTCGGCACCCAACAGCGCCGCTGCTGCCAGTGGCCCTGGCGTGGGCGGCACGATGGCATGGGTTAGTTGCAGCGCACCGACCAGACCGGTGGACATCACGGCGATGCCGACACCCATGGTCTTGGCGGCGGAATGCACCAGGGGATTCAAGATGACATAGGCCACATCGGAAAAAATCGCGACGCCAATGATGAACCCGGTCATAGTTAATGCCAGCGGCATTCGATTCGAACCGATCAACTTCACCATAGATCGAGTGATAACCTGAATGGCACCGGTGTGCTTTAGCGCTTCGGCAATAATAGAGCCAAGCACTATGACTACGCCGATCGAACCTAAGGTATTACCGAAGCCGGTCTCGAATGCATCGATGAAATTATTGCGTTGAATTCCAGGCAAGACGCCGAACAGAAGAATGGGGATTAGCAGCGCGAAAAAAACGTGCCACTTCCATTTGGCGATCAGGAAAAGCAAGAGAAAAATGACGGCTGCGAAACCAATCAGGGATAATGCCGGGCTGGTAGTAACCGCTGTTGCTGGATCCATGGAATCTCCGTTTTCTGTTCTTATTATTTACTGGAGTAACTCGCTGTTCCACTACTGGGACGTGAGATAATCCATAGCTGCAATCACGCCACCTTTGTTATGGGGGACCGCAGCCAGACCCAGACCCATCTCGACACCAGCCAGGGTGCCTGCCAGCATCAAATCATTAAAGTCGCCAATATGCCCGATGCGAAATACCTTGCCTTTTACCTTGCCCAGACCCATGCCCAGCGACATATTAAAACGCTCCAAAATAATAGCGCGCAATTTATCGGCATCGTGTCCCTCGGGCAAAACTACCGCCGTGGTGGAATTAGAATATTCGTCGGCATTGAGACAGAGATTCTCCAGACCCCAGGCCTCAAGAGCCAATCGAGTAGCCTGCGCGAGGCGCCCATGGCGTTGGATTACGGCGTCCATGCCTTCGGCATGCAACATGTTCAAAGCTTCATCCAAACCATACAACAGGTTGGTACTGGGCGTGTAGGGGAAATAACCTTGTTGGTTAGGCTCGATCATCGCCTCCCAACTCCAGTAGGAATGCTGGAATCTCGATGCCTTACTCGCTTCCAGTGCCTTTTCACTGACTGCGTTAAAACACAGTCCCGGTGGCAACATCAGTCCTTTCTGCGAACCGCTGATGGTTACATCCACGCCCCAGTCATCGTGGCGCAGCTCAGCGCAGGCTAATGAGGAGACCGCATCCACTATTAACAGTGCCGGGTGATTGGCGGCATCCATCGCTGCTCGAATTTGCTTTATCCGACTCGTAGCTCCAGTGGACGTTTCGTTGTGCAGCGCCAGCACTGCCTTGATTTCATTTCCCTTGTCGGCCCGCAATCGTTCTTCGACCACTGCTGGATTGATTCCATGGCGCCAGTCACCGGTAACCCACTCCACTTCCAAACCCAGCTTCTCGGCAACATCTTTCCAGAGGGTGGCGAAATGCCCAGTCTCGAAAGCTAACACCTTGTCCCTCGGTGATAGAGTATTCAGCAGTGCAGACTCCCAGCCGCCGGTTCCGGACGCTGGGAAGATGAATACAGGAGAGCTGGTTTTGAACACCAGAGCCAGTTTGTCCAGAATCCGCAGTGTCAGCTCGGCGAACTCCGAACCACGATGATCGATAGTTGGCCGGGCCATAGCTCGAAGAATTTGCTCCGGCACATTGGACGGTCCCGGAATTTGCAGAAAATGTCTGCCGGCCTGGTAGGAGTTTGATTTGAACATATACTTCGGTGATTCCCTGATTTCAATCTCTTGCGCTTAATAGAAGGGTTCCAGCTGGCTTCATGACCTAGAAAACTAATCGCTGCTTATGTAATAGCAAGGATAAAGGCTATCCAACTTGAATTCCATCACCGCGCTTAGCGAATCCGCGTATACACTTGAATCGAAGGCTACACTCTACAGCAAACCTTATCTTTCGTCGTTACATGGAGCCAGAGGAGCAGGGACTTCAGCCAGTTCCAACCTGGCTTGAATCCTCAAATTTTGTAGCTTGTACCGAGTTCTATGACGATTGTTATTTAATTTGAAACTGGCTATTACAGTGCAAAATGGAATCATTCGGGCCGGAGGATTTTGGAACCCGGCGCATCCGCTACCGAGTCAAATTAGAAGCTGAGGTAATGAAGGGCTTATTACCGCGCCGGTGGCTCCCTGACAAAACTAACCACCGCATCCCGGTATTCGGGTTTGGCCACTTCAAGCACAAATGACCGCATGGTTTCATAGGGGGTGCTTAGCAATAACAAATTGCTAATCCAGCCAGGCAAGTTTGATCCCGGATCGATGTGGGCTTCATTACTGATCTCAACGGCACCCGATTCCAGCGGTCTGAAAATCCAGCCTAATTTTACCTGGGTCAACCGCAGCCTGCCGGCGATATCATCCAAAATTTCGGTGGTGGCTTCACTATCGACCCTGACCGTTAAGCTGGTCGCATCCTGACTCCAGATCGCATGCGTCAACATGTCCCGGTTCTTGATCGGAAACGGCATATTGCTGTGGGTATAAACATAGGCCTCGGTATCGTTCAGGCGGCGAAAAATATAAGATTCCATGCAACGGCTGGCCCAATTCGCACAGGCATTTGCGTCGATGATTAGTGCAGCCAACGCCGACAGCCTGACATCCTGCATTACGGTAACTGTTCTCACGGCATCGAAGGGCGAGCCGTCCACTTTCCTGCTGTACACCTGAATGTTGTCCTCGTCTTTTCGAAGTCGCCATTCGACATCGGCATAGACAATACTCAAGTTGCACAACGAGAATGAGACCACGAGCAGTATAGTTATTTTCCACATGGCAATTACCTTAAGTCGAATCCCTTTATACCTTCAAACCCGCTCGACACCCATTAACTTTCAAAAAAATTGTATTCAAGTACACTCAGTCATTGAATTCTGGGAAATCGGCGATGAGTAAGCATCATGTTTGAACAATTTCAATCATTCATTTCACCGGCATTGACTGTATTTGGTGATGACCGGTACATCCAGGCACTACTGGCTGTGGCATTGTCTTTTGTAGCGGCCTGGATATTCAACCGCGTCATTATCACTGGTTTGAAGAAACTGGCGCTAAAGACCCATTTCGAGTTCGATGACCATTTATTCGACCTATTACACTCACCTATCTATAACAGCATCCTGTTGTTGGGCCTGGCCAGCGCAAGCCTGATCCTGTCACCGCCCCAGTTGACTCTGAACATCATCTTCTCCGTGATCCAAACCATTGCCCTGATGGTTTGGGCCACCTTCTTCCTGCGCGCCAACCGCATGTTGCTGACCCGCATTGCCAGGATCGAAGGCAAAATAAAAATGGTACACCCGCAAACACTTCCCCTGTTTCTCAACCTGATCAATATCGTCATTGTCGTCATGGCAGTTTACTTCCTGTTCTCTGCCTGGCATATCGACATGACCGCCTGGCTGGCATCTGCCGGCATCGTAGGTATAGCGGTGGGTTTTGCGGCCAAGGATACGCTGGCGAATCTGTTTTCGGGTGTATTTATCATGGCCGACGCACCGTATAAAATTGGTGATTTCATCGTGCTGGATACAGGTGAGCGCGGCGAAGTAACCCATATCGGCATTCGCAGTACGCGCATATTGACCCGCGCCGACGTCGAGGTAACTATCCCAAACTCGGTCATGGGCAATACCAAGATCATCAACGAATCTGGCGGACCCCACGAAAAATATCGTTGTCGGATTTCTGTGGGTGTCGCCTATGGCACCGACATCGACAAAGTCCGTAAAATCTTGCTAGACATTGCTGATGCGGAAGATATTGTTTGTTCCAACCCCGAACCCAAGGTGAGATTTCGTCTGTTCGGTGCATCGAGTCTGGATTTTGATTTGCTGGTGTGGATAAGCAAACCGGTTTTACGCGGCAGTGTGGTGGATAGATTGAATTGCGAGATTTACCATAAATTTATGGAACACAATATAGAAATCCCTTATTCCAAACAGGATCTCTACATCAAGGAACTTCCAAGCCAGGACTGAGCGGGATCAAAATGCCGGCATTGTTCTCGCTAACTACTGATCGTAAAACCATCGTAATTGGCATCATCCCCGGCGGCCTTGGCATTGCTAAATTCAAGAGCCAACGCGTCACGGAAGATGTCATTTTGATAACAGATGAAGTTGGCTCATTATAATCCTGGAATATGAGAGCAGATCAGCAATTTGCTTACTGCATACAATAAACTGTTGGCAGGACTCAATTCGACGGGCTTTTTCTCGATTACTACCGACATAATAGAGTGCACAAGTTACGAGAGGCGAAAAAAGCATGAAGACAACTGAGATGATAGCGGGGCCATTATTGCTGTTAGCCTTGCTGGCTGCCTGTGCGCCTGACACCGACAGGGAGAGTCCGGCAACATCGCTGGGTGAATGGCGCCATCATGGCGCCGACCATGCGTCGACAAAATACGCAGCACTGAGTCAAATCGACACCGGTAATTTCGATCAACTCGAAATCGTCTGGCGCTGGAAATCTGCCGATTATCGAATCACCGAAGAGCTTCTGTATTTTACCGGTGACTACCGCGCTACTCCGCTGATGATCGGCGGTCGCGTTTATACGACGACGAATCATGGCCAGGTGGTGGCGTTGGATGCAGCCACCGGTGAAGAATTGTGGCTCTATGATCCGGAAAGTTATCGGGCGGGGCCACCTAATTTCTCTCCAGTACAGACTCGCGGCATCGAATATTGGACAGATGGCACCGACCAGCGAATCTTTATCGCCACCTTAGGCAAACAACTGATCTCCATCGATATTGCCACTGGGCGACCCGATCCCGATTTTGGCGATAACGGCATCGTCGACCTGACGGCTAACCTGGGTCGTCTGGAGTTTGAAGTTCGCAACATCACCCATGGCGCCCCACCGATTGCCGTCGGCGATACCGTCATCGTCGGCTCGAAGATATTCGACTACACCATGCAGAACCGAAGCCCACCGGGTCATGTACGCGCCTACGATGTCCGCAGCGGTGAGTTCAAGTGGCGCTTCAACACCATTCCCCAGGCCGGTGAGGAGTTTGTTGAAACCTGGGAGAACGATTCATGGCGAACCGCAGGCAATACCAATGTCTGGTCATTCATGTCAGCAGACGATGAACTGGGGCTGGTCTACCTTCCGGTCTCCACGCCGACCAACGATTACTGGGGCGGCCTGCGTCATGGCGAGAACGTGTTCGCCGAAAGCCTGCTTGTGCTCAACGCAGAAAGCGGCGAACGGGTCTGGCATTTCCAGACCGTCCATCACGGCGTCTGGGATTACGATATCGCCTCGGCCCCAAACCTCATCGACATCGAAGTCGATGGTCGTCAAATCAAGGCCGTGGCCCAGGTCTCCAAAACCGGGTATACCTATGTCTTCGACCGCGTTACTGGCGAGCCGGTGTGGCCAATCGAAGAACGGGCGACGCCCCAGAGCACGGTGCCCGGTGAGAGGACTAATCCGACACAACCCCATCCCACCTGGCCCCTGCCCTTCGAGCAGATCGGCATTAGCGAAAACGAGCTGATCGATTTCACTCCGGAGTTAAGAGCCGAAGCACTGGAGATATCCAAACAGTTCGTCCTCGGTCCGATATTTACCCCGCCCATAGTCAAGGATCAGGACGGCAAGCGGGCAACTTATGTGGTGCCCGGTGCTGCCGGTGGCGCGAATTTTCCGGGCGCCTCCATGGACCCCACTACCGCTACACTCTATATCCCATCACAGACACGGCCCATCGGTATGTCCCTTATCGAGCCGCCGGCAGGTACTTCGGCATGGCCTTATGTCATTCAATATGTCGGCACTGAAGGACCCCGGGGTCTGCCGCTGATCAAGCCACCTTATCGGCGCATAACGGCGATTGACCTGAACAGCGGCGCACATAGCTGGCAGATTCCTTTCGGCAAGGGTCCGAGCGAACACCCGGCCATCGCCCACCTGAATCTGGGTGAACTGGGTTCCATGTTCGACGACGTTGTCGCCGAGGGCGGCATCCTCGTTACCGAAACCCTGGTGATTTCCTACCTGGCGCAAAAAGATGAGATAGATGAAAACGCACATGGCTCGATTCTGCGCGCACACGACAAGGACACCGGCGCATTGGTGGCAGAATTACTGGTGGAGCAACGCCTGCACGGCGCCCCCATGAGCTATATGACCGATGGTCGGCAATACATCGGGGTAGCGGGTGGTGGACGTGATGATGATGCGGAACTCATCGTATTTGCCCTACCTTGAGATATAACGGGTTTCAGAAACGCAACTCATTATGAGGTCAGAATAAGATGACTCGATTAACTCGGATGCTTATAGCAAATTTCCTGGTAGTGGTTTTTTTTGTTGGCTGCGCTCCGAACTCTGATGATCTGAGCCCGACTGGTACAGCCGGCGAGTGGCGCCACCATGGTGGCGATCATGCCTCGTCAAAATATGCCGATCTGGACCAGATCGACGCCAGCAATTTCGATCAACTTGAAGTGGCCTGGCGCTGGAAGTCTGCCGATTACCGAATCGATGGGGATCTACTGTATTTTACTGGAGACTATCGGGCTACTCCCCTGATGGTTGCAGGGCGGATTTACACGGTCACCAATCACGGCCAGGTGGTAGCACTGGATGCCGCCAGCGGTGAAGAACTCTGGCTTTTCGATCCTGAGAGTTACCGCCTGGGACCGCCTAATTTTTCTCCGGTGCAGACTCGAGGCATCGAGTATTGGACCGATGGCGAAGTAGAGCGCATCTTTCTCGCTACCCTGGGCAAACAACTAGTCTCTATCGACGTGGCGACCGGGCTCGCCGATCCCGATTTCGGTGACAGTGGCTTCATCGATTTGAAGGAGAACCTGGGCCGACTCGAATTTGAGATTCGTAACATCACCCATGGCGCACCGCCTATTGCCGTGGGAAATACAGTAATTATTGGCTCAAAAATATTCGACTACGCCATGCAGAACAGAAGCCCACCGGGGCATGTGCGGGGTTACGACGCCCGCAGCGGTGAGTTCAAGTGGCGCTTTAATACCATTCCCCAGGGCGACGAAGAATTTGTGGAGACCTGGGAGGATGACTCCTGGAGGATCGCCGGCAACACCAATGTCTGGACGTTCATGGCCGCCGACGATGAACTCGGCCTCGTCTACCTGCCGGTTTCCACCCCGACCAACGATTACTGGGGTGGCATGCGACTCGGTGATAATGTCTATGCCGAGTCCCTGGTGGTCCTCGACGCTGAGACTGGAGAGCGGGTCTGGCACTTTCAAACCGTACATCACGGGCTCTGGGACTATGATATCGCCTCGGCTCCCAACCTCATCGATATCACCGTCGACGGCCGGGAAATCAAGGCCGTAGCCCAGGTCTCGAAGACCGGTTTCACCTACGTCTTCGATCGCGTTACTGGCGAGCCAGTATGGCCAATCGAAGAACGGGATGTGGCCCCCAGCACGGTGCCGGGCGAGCGAGCCAGTCCAACACAACCACACCCAACCTGGCCCCTACCCTTTGACCGCATCGGAGTCAGCGAAGATGACCTCATAGATTTCACTCCCCAAATAAAGGCAGCGGCATTGGAACTCGCTTCCGAGTTCGTGCTGGGACCGATTTTCACGCCTCCCATAGTAAGAGGTGCAAATGGCAAGCGCGCCACTTTCGTGGTGCCCGGCGCCGGTGGCGGCGCAAATTTCCCGGGAGCTACCATGGATCCAGAAACCCAGATTCTCTACATTCCCTCGGCGACTCGACCCATGGGTATGTCGCTGATAGTACCTCCGCAAGGCAGCTCCGATTGGCCCTATGTGATTCAGATGGACAGGCGGGTAGGTCCCCTCGGCTTGCCGCTATTGAAGCCACCCTACCGACGCATAACGGCGATCGATTTGAATAGCGGCGAACATATCTGGCAAATTCCTTTTGGCAAGGGTCCTACGGATCACCCGTTGATCGCCCATCTCGATCTCGGTCCGCTGGGTAGTGTTTATGATGACGTGGTAGCGGAAGGTGGCATCCTCATCACCAGAACCTTACTGGTTTCTTACCTGGCGCAGAAAGACGAAATCGATGAAAGCGCCCACGGCTCGATCCTGGTGGCTCACGACAAAGCCACCGGCGAGCTGGTGGCGACGGTCATGGTAGAACAGCGATTACATGGCGCACCCATGAGCTACATGCATGAGGGTCGGCAATACATTGCAGTAGCCGGGGGTGGCCGTGATGATGATGCCGAGTTGATCGTGTTTGCGCTGCCTTAAGCTATTCTGCAGAGCAGGCGGCATTGATTCCCTGATCCACTCATTAGCTCAGTTGAACACTTTCTGCAATGAGTCACTGATCACAATTTATTCCCTCAAGAGTTCTCCGTTACTGTATATTAACCATGACTCCATTTCGCAAAGGTGTGTTCCAAAATTTTTAGCTCTAAACTCAAGACTTGCTTCCTGATTTTACTCTCAACTTCGTTCATCGGCCAAAGCGACTCCGCCAACGATAGCAAGAAGCTCGAAATTCCTGAATCTGCCTTCAAATGTCTGGCCGAGCTGACTGCTAGTGGCGCCTTCTTCGTTGATAATCTTCTCGGAAATCTGGATGCGACCCTGGCAGTCGCCAATTCTGACGAAGGTGGCAAATATCCAGCAGGCTCGCTAGTGACTCTGGTGCCGAATGAGGTGATGATCAAACATCTCGAAGGATGGAATCCGGGCACCAATGACTGGGAATTTTTCCTGCTGGATGTTTCCGCTGAAGGCAGCAAGATTGCAGCACGTGGCACCGAAGAAGTCGGCAATCGCGCCGGCAGTTGCTATGGCTGTCACCAGTTAGCGCGTCCGCAGTGGGACCTGGTTTGCGGCGTTGACCATGGCTGCGCAGCACTTCCCTTCACTCGTGAACAAATTCGCGGTGTGCAAAATAGCGACCCTCGTTGTACTACAGAGAATTGATGAAAATAATCACATGGTTGGTTTTCATTGGTGGTCTCTTCGTTGCGGATAAATCTCAAGCCCATCACCTCACTTACGGAACGAGCTACTAGACTGATGGGGACCTGGGAAAGAGATACACTCGTTATAGATACCACCCACTTCACTCCTCATCGGGGCTGCTAAATCCGATGAAACTCACTGCGATTTTTGAATGTCATTATTAGTGAGGGATTGCCGGTCGAACCTCGAACACTAATTTTGGTTAACAAATCTTTACGGATTAGTGCGTAGAACTTCCCCTTAGGTCAGTAGCTAAGTTACTCTTAAGTTTTAGTAATCCCGACAGAGAAGGATCGAAGCATGGCAAGCTATTTAGTAACGAACTACAAAATTACCAACCCAGAAGGGTATTCAGCCTATACCGCCACAGTTGGCGCGACTGTTTTCGCCCATGGCGGCAAGATTCTGGTGGCCGGACCGGATAGTACAGCCATTGAAGGCAATCCCGATCCGATAACGGTAGTTTTGGAATTTCCAACACGTGACGCATTACAGGGTTGGTACGATTCACCCGAGTACCAGGCAATAATTCATCACCGTACCGACAATAGTGAGGGAAGCATGGTGTTCGCGGATGAGTTTGTGATGCCGGGATAAGCAATTAGTCGGAATTGACAAGTTAACCAACTAAGCCGAGGAAAATCGAGTTATTGTCGCTCTATATTCCGGCTTTCTCACTCGTGTTGGTTGATGTGAAAGTTCCGCGCGGCTGTTAGCATACTGCGATGTATTGTGAACCGTGTCGGGAATAATTTCCCTATGCGCGAAACCCTAACTTCGTAATTTGTCCGTCACAATCTCTCTCCGCTCGCCTCTGTGCTTCTTTAATAGCCGCCTAAAGAAGCGCTATAGTCCTATAACGAAAAATGGAGTGAACACTCCCATCAGGCGGAGATAAGCGGAAATGGCTGATTTATTTCAATCCTACCGATAGCTAAACTTTCCCGCGTATAATTCCATGGGGATAATACGCACAATCACTTGATCCTATTATTAATGGGGAAACGAAAAATGAAGAAAATTGGCCTGGCTCTATTAGCGGTAGTTTTAACCGCTATGAGTGGAACCAGTTGTGGGCAATTTGAAAACCAGTTATATGGTAGAGCCAATGTCTCAGTGAACTATACCGATCTCGGAGCCTCGAATCCGCTGGCGAAGGATTGGCAACTCAACAGCAACGCCTCTCGACTCGGCTTCAGGGGTAGCTATCAGATTAGCGAGACGCTGGAAGCAATTTATCAGCTCGAAATTGAAATCAACTTTAATGACCACATCAGTTCTACCGCCAGAGGCAAGGACAGAATTGAAAACCGCAACACCTATATCGGATTGCAAGGCAGCTTCGGTCGAATTATTGCTGGCAAATATGACAGCATTGCTAAGACTGTGGGTCGTGAAGTGGATCGCTTCAACGATCAGGTACTTGGTGATATCAAAGGCTTCATGGAAGGCGAGGACCGCGTAAGCGACCTGGTTCTATACACGACACCAAGCTGGAAGGGTTTTTCTGTTAGTGCAGGAATAATTACAGATGACGACTCAAGTGCGGTTGACGATGGGGGTGGTCTCGCCGAGGGTTCCACGATTTCCCTGGATTATTCTAACGATTTTGTCAGGGCTTCGATCGTCAACAACGATGATATAGACAAACAGGATCTCACCCGGGTGATGTCAAATTTTTACATCGGCGCAACTGAAATTGGCTTCATTTGGCAACAAGCGGAACGCATCGATATAGCCGCCGATGAGGAATCATGGTTCATAAGCGCCGAACACAGAATCAACGACAACTGGCGCATCAAGGGCCAGTTTGGCATCACCGAGTACAGCCTGCTCGACAACAAAGACAAGCAGCTTGCAGTTGGCATAGATCGTATTATCAGTAACGATGTTTTCGTGTTTTTCAATTACGTGCAGAATGACAGGGATGAAACGGTAAGTTCCCATACCGATTTCAGCACGGCGATCGGTATTCAGGTCAGTTTCTAAAGCGAGCAGCATACACAGAATTAATAAACACGCCGCAGTATTGTCGAGTATACTCCGACAGCTTGAGGCAGCTCTGAATGATGTCATATGGTCTCTGGCCTTCAGATCACGCAGAGGCCGTATGCCATTATTTAGAGGTGCCTGGGCTCACACCCGAGTCCCCTGATTCACTTCCGACCACTCGCAAATGCCGCTGCTTCGTCTCGACAAGGTTTCAATTCACTTCGGCAGCCATGTGCTGCTGGATGCGGTTGACCTCACCGTGCATAAGGGCACCAAGATCGGGCTGCTGGGTCGTAATGGCGCCGGCAAGACTACGCTGATGAAAATAATTGCCGGGTCGATGGTGCCCGATGCCGGTGAACGTTGGTTGCGACCCGGCGTAAAAATAGCATGGCTGGATCAATCATTACCGGCAGCCACCGAGCAGTCGGTGTATGACATGGTAGCCGGCGCATTACCCGAGCTTGGAGAGTTGCTGACTCAATACCACCACCTGATCGCTGATTTTGATCACGCCGATATGAAAAAGCTGGAGCTGGTACAGGCTCAGCTCGAGGCCAGGGACGGTTGGAATCTGAGTCAGAAGGTGGATACGGTAATCAGCCAATTGCAATTGCCCCCGGACAAGCTCATGTCGGAACTGTCTGGTGGCTGGCGCCGGCGGGTGGCACTGGCCTGTGCCCTGGTGCGGGAACCGGAGGTCCTGTTCCTCGATGAACCAACCAACCACCTGGATATTCCGGCGATCGAATGGCTGGAAACGCAGTTACAGGAATATCGGGGTGCGCTGTTGCTGGTGACTCACGATCGCAATTTCCTGCAGCAGGTCGTTAATCACATCGTCGAACTCGATAGAGGGCAGCTTTATCAGTTCGAAGGTGACTATCACAAATTCCTCCGTTATCGGCAGCAACAACTGGCAGCGGAAGAGAGAGCAAACGCCTTATTCGATAAGAAACTCGCCCAGGAAGAAGTGTGGATACGCCAGGGAATAAAGGCACGACGAACCCGCAACGAGGGTCGCGTGCGGGCCCTGGAGGCGCTGCGCAGTGAACGCAGTGCACGACGGGAGCTACAGCGCAGCGCCAGTTTCAAGGTCGACGCGGCCGCAGCTTCCGGAAAAATTGTGGCCGAGCTTATCGAGGTGTCTCATGGCTTCGATGGGCTCTCTGTCATCAAAGATTTCTCCACTACCATTTT
The DNA here is from genome assembly GCA_002731775.1 of Gammaproteobacteria bacterium. Taxonomy (GTDB): domain Bacteria; phylum Pseudomonadota; class Gammaproteobacteria; order Pseudomonadales; family Pseudohongiellaceae; genus UBA9145. The sequence continues at coordinate 30,310 of PCCP01000110.1, read as the reverse complement.
GCGAGGCGACCGGATTGGAATCGTCGGCGCCAATGGTGCTGGCAAGTCCACGCTGTTAAAAATTCTGCTGGGAAAACTGACCCCGGAATCCGGCACGGTCAAACTAAGCAGTAAACTGGAGATCGCCTATTTCGATCAGCTACGGGAGACCCTGGATCCGGAGAAAAACCTCATCGATAACGTCTGTGGTGGCCAGGAATTCATCGAAATTGATGGCAAGAGAAAGCATGCCATCAGCTATCTCGGCGATTTCCTGTTTGCGCCGGATCGAATTCGTACACCGGCGAAGGCCCTGTCCGGCGGCGAACAAAACCGGGCAATCCTGGCGAAGCTCTTCACACGGCCAGCAAATATCCTGGTCTTCGACGAGCCCACCAATGACCTGGACATAGAAACCCTGGAATTACTGGAAGATATACTGCTGAAATTCAAGGGCACAGTCCTGTTGGTCAGTCACGATCGAGAATTCATGGATAACGTCATCACCAGCGTGATGGTATTCGAAGGCGATGCGCGGGTTAAGGAATACGTGGGGGGCTACGCCGACTGGGTGGCCGGCGGTGGCCGCCTAAAAGGCTTGCAGGACAGTGAGTTATTGGCAGATACCGGAGCAAAAAAACACAAATCATCCTCGAACTCCCGAGTCAGTTCGCAGCCGGGAAGTCGCAAACCAGGTAGTAAACGGAAGACCCTTTCCCATAAGGATCAACAAGCGTTGAACGCATTGCCTGAATTAATTGAGCAATTGGAAACGCGGCAGCGTGAATTCGAAGCACAAATAGCCAATCCGGATTTCTATCATCAGGATCAGGATAGAATTCAGCTAACACTGAAAGAACTAGCCGATAATCAGGCAAAGCTTGAGCAAGCCTATCGGCGTTGGGAGGAGTTGGAATGCTGATGCCAACTCCAGACCCCTCGGACTCAGGAAATATTGGGTGCTAACGACATCATCGCTGGAAAATAATTTCCCCGAAGGTACAATACCCTCGACGCTCCAATTTTGAGCGCTGACTCCTTCTCCAAGCGATCGTAAAAGGCCTATCAGTATGACAGAGAATCAAACCCCCGCGCCCGACTTGCGACAATACGGTATTAGTGACGTAGAGGAAATCTACTACAACCCCTCCTATGAATTTTTGTTCGAACAAGAGACCCTGGATGATCTGGAAGGCTATGAGAAAGGCACGATCACGGAGTGCGGCGCGGTCGCCGTAGACACCGGTATTTTTACCGGCAGGTCACCGAAAGATAAGTATATCGTCCGCGATGACACCTCCAGAGATACGGTGTGGTGGTCAGATCAGGGTAAGAACGACAACAAGCCTATCGATAAGGACACCTGGGATCACTTGAAGTCAATTGTGGCCGAGCGACTGAGTGGTAAGCGGCTGTATGTGATGGACACGATTTGTGGAGCCAATGGAAACAGCCACTTACAAGTACGATTCATCATGGAAGTGGCCTGGCAGGCACATTTCGTCAAAAACATGTTTATTCGACCCAGCCCCGAGCAACTGGCTAATTTCGAGCCCGATTTCATCGTCATGAATGGCGCCAAGAGCACCAATCCTGACTGGGAAAGCATGGGTCTCAATTCCGAGAACTTTATTGCCTTCAACCTTACCGAGAAGATGCAACTCATCGGTGGCACCTGGTATGGCGGAGAAATGAAGAAAGGCATGTTCTCGATGATGAATTACCTGTTGCCGCTAAGCGGCATGGCTTCCATGCACTGCTCTGCCAATATTGGCAAAGATGGAGATGCCGCCATCTTCTTCGGCCTGTCCGGCACCGGCAAGACCACGTTGTCCACCGATCCCGAGCGTGCGCTTATTGGTGACGACGAACATGGCTGGGATGACGACGGCGTGTTCAATTTCGAAGGCGGTTGCTACGCCAAGACCATTAATCTCAGCGAGGAAAGCGAGCCTGATATTCACCGGGCTATTCGGCGTGATGCGCTGTTGGAAAACGTTACGGTGAATGAGGCGGGTGTGATTGATTACGCCGATGGCTCCAAGACCGAAAATACACGTGTCTCCTACCCGATCTATCACATCGATAATATCGTAAAACCCGTATCCAAGGGCGGCCATGCGGAAAGGGTAATCTTTCTCACCGCAGACGCCTTCGGTGTACTACCGCCAGTGTCCAAGCTCACACCGGACCAGACCAAGTACCACTTCCTGTCTGGCTTCACCGCAAAATTGGCCGGCACCGAGCGCGGCATAACCGAACCTACGCCTACTTTTTCAAGCTGTTTCGGTGCGGCATTCCTGTCACTGCACCCAACCAAATATGCCCATGAACTGGTCAAGCGCATGGAAGCGGCGAGTTCTACCGCCTACCTGGTCAACACCGGCTGGAATGGCACCGGCAAGCGCATCTCAATCAAGGCGACCCGGGCCATCATCCACGCAATTCTCGACGGTTCCATCGATAAGGCGGAAACCTTCAGCCTGCCGTATTTTAATCTCGAGGTGCCCCTCGCTATCGATTCTGTAGAGGGCGATATCCTGGATCCGCGCAACACCTATGCCGATGCCAATGAATGGGATGAAAAGGCGCGCAGCCTGGCCGAGCTGTTTATAGCCAACTTCGTGAAATTCACCGACACCGATGAGGGCAAAGGGCTGGTGGCAGCAGGACCGCAACTGGCCGCTTAGGGCGCAAACAGCAAAATAGGGACGGAGAGAATGACTAACCACTGTTGCGACATTCCTGCAAAAGCAATGGGAATTGCAGTTCGAATAGAACACTGAATTCTATAGGGGATTGGTAAGGGGTGCTGTTTTGTAGTGAGTAGCGCCAGGGACGGCCCAACCGAACGGAAAAACAGTACCCCTTGCCAAGCCCCGTTATACGCACCAACTTCCAAAAAATCGGACTGGATATTTTGTGGGGATACTTCAGCCCCCGTCCCTATTTTTATAGCTGGCAGAAAAGAAAAGGGCTGGAGAAAAGAGTCTCTCCAGCCCTTGCGATCATCCATCATTTTCGACTGGCGATTAGTGGGCGGCGCCTGCCTCCACCATCGCACCGGGTAATGCCATCGCTGTCAGCTTGGAGCCGGTTTGTAAGATGATGTACTGATGACCATCGTGCACCCATGAACTCATGCCATAGCTGCTACGTGCCGGTGCTTCTGTCTGTGCCATGATTTCACCACTGGCCTTATCGATGGCGTACAGCATCGGCGTGCCGTCATGGGCGGAATCTGAATAAACCAGCATATTGGCAGTGACTACCATCGGCACCAGTGCACCGGTGCCGGTGTTGCCGATATCGATGCCAGCGAGGGCTGGATTATTCAGGATTCGGTCCGAGGTTTCCCCAGTAGGAATCATCCAGGCATGTTCACCGGTGTTCATATCGATAGCGGTAATGCGACTATAGGGTGGCTTCAAGATGGGGATGCCTGCCGGATGTCGCGGCGGCCTTGCAGTCGCACCGGGACCCGCATTCGCCCACTCAGACAGTGTTGCACCCGTAGTATTTGGATACAGCAGGTCAGCTTCCTCACCGGGAATCAGACGCAGCGCGAAGCAGGAACTGTGGGAGGAAATATAGAGCATTCCAGTAGCAGGATCAGCCACCGCAGGCGCGGTGATGTTGGCGCCGCCACCACCACCGGGGCAGTTCATGGCGGCAAATTTGCCGGTTGAATTGCCGGCATGAATGGGTGGGTTGAACAGTGGCCCCATCTGATAATCCGCCAGGGCTTCGATTGCCTGGCGCCGGATCTCCGGTGTGAAATCCGCCAGATCGTCGATAGTTATGCCCTGTATGTCGTAAGGGGCTGGTTTCGTAACATGGGGTTGCGTCGGAGACAGCACCTCGCCCGGGACGATGGACGCAGGCACGGGTCGCTCCACGATTGGCCACAGGGGCTCACCGGTAATGCGATCGAAGGCATAGACCCAGGATTGCTTCGTCACTTGCATGACAGCAGGTACGCTGCCTCGACCCGGCATGTTCAGATCGAGCAGCACCGGTGCTGTCGGATTGTCGAAATTCCAGACTTCATGATGAACCATCTGAAAATGCCAGGCCCGTTCCCCGGTACGGGTATCAAGCGCGATGATACTCGCCCCATAGAGATTATCTCCAGGTCGGAAGACACCATAGTAATCGATGGTGGCGCTATTGGTGGGAATAAAAACCAGGTTGTTTTCAGGATCGGCGGATAGAGGCGCCCATGAAGACACATCGCCCGTCCATTCCCAGGCATCATTTTCCCAGGTCTCATGGCCGTACTCGCCTGGCTGTGGGATCACGTTGAATTTCCACTTCAGGGCACCGGTGTGAGCATCATAGGCCAGGATGTCACCCGGCACATTTTCGATACGGGACTGATGGTAACCTTGCTCCGCCGAGTTGCCGACGATAATCACGTCATTAACCACCAGCGGTGGAGAGGAGGAGGTGATATAACCGGTTTCCAGAGGCAGCCCCTCATAAGGGTCATAGGGATGTCCCAGATCAGCCAACAAATCGACAACGCCGGTTTGCGGGAAGCCGTCGATAGGAACGGGTCGACCGAAGCCTTCAATAGGAACACCGGTCTCGGCATCCAGGGCGGTCAGGAAAAATCCGGGTGAGATGATATAAATCACACCCCTGCCATCGATCTTGGCATAACCCACGCCCTTGCCATAATCGGCACGCATGGAGTACTCGCCACGGGGGGTATCGGGTTCGCGATACGACCAGATGGTTTCGCCGGTTTTGGGATCGAGCGCGATTACATAGCGCTTGTTACCAGCCACAGTATATAGCTTGCCGTCGATCAAGGAAGGAGTAGAGCGTCCGCTCACAGCGCCGAAGCTGGCGCCATCCCACTCCCAGGCGACATCAAGCTCAGCAAAATTTTCTGCCGTAATCTCGTCGGCTAGTGTAGATCGGGTATGGGCATAATCGCCACCCAGGGTTAGCCATTCGGTGGTGCCTTGAGCGACTACCAGATTCGAAGAAAACACCACCAGGACAGCTGCAAGCAGTGAAATTCTTTTTGTAATTAGAGTATGCATAAACTCCTCCAGTAATAATTAACGGTGAAATTACAGTGGCGAAACATGGACGAGCTTGCGACTGAATATCCCAGCCCCGAAGAGTACCGAAATATAAGGTCCCAGACCACGCTTTTCTGCTTGTGTAAGACCCAGCTGCCTCGGCCCCCGCCAGTGCCAGGAAGAATTGCGCCGGTCTGACTCCCAAATGTGGCTACGATGGGGGCAAGCTGCGCAACGTATCAACCCTGACCGCACGATTAAAACCATCCCGCACATGCTCGCCGACCGCAAAGCCGCGATTGCCGGACAAACCAGGGAGCAGACTCGAGGCAGTTAATGACTGCATCATGTTTTCTCCAAAAAGTTATTGTTTTGATCTGTTATATGGACTTCCTGTTTCCATTGAAACCGGGCAGAGCTCCGCCTTATACTGCCGAGACACCGCTTTTATGAATATAAAGCCCACACGGGACCATCATCATGCGTAAATTAGTTTGTGCCTCGGTAGCGTCACTCGCCCTCCTCTCGGCTTGTTCTGAGGAACCAGTCACGCAAACCGCCGTCGATTCCCGTGGTGTCGAAATTCGTTGGACCAGCTATGGTATTCCTCACATCAAGGCCGAAAACTGGGAAGGCCTCGGCTTCGGCCTGGCCAGTGCCGTGGCTACCAATACAGTCTGCGTGCTGGCGCGGGAGCTGATCACAGTCCGGGGCGAACAGGCCAGGTACTTTGGCGACAGTGAGCGCAACATTAACAATGACGCCTTTCATAAAGCACTGCTGCACTCGGCTAAGCTTGATGAGTATCTGAATTATGGTTCGGATGAGAGCAAATCCATGGATAGGGGGTTTGTGGATGGCTATAACCATTTTGTTAGCTCTCATCAGGGCCAGTTTCCCGCAACCTGCAATAACCAGCCCTGGGTCAAGGCTATAGATCTGAATGATCTGGCCCGCCTTGCTATCGGTACCGGCATCCGCTATGGCCTGGGCAGGGTCACTGAAGCAATAGTGACGGCTGCACCGGGCACTGCCCTGGCCGCGCTAACACCACTCGATCTGCAAGTCGACGTCGAGACCATCGGTAGCAATGCCGTCGCCTTCGGCAGGGAATTAACCGATAACGGCCGCGGTATCCTGTTGGGTAATCCGCATTATCCCTGGCAGGGCGCTTCCAGATTTCACCTGGCACACCTGACCCTGCCTGGAGAACTGGACGTGATGGGGGTTGGACTCATCGCCAGTCCACGTATCGCCATCGGCTTTAGCTCGGAAATAGCCTGGAGTCATACAGTTTCCACTGCCCTGCGATTTACCATGTTCCGGCTAGACCTGGTGCCGGGCGATCCCATGGCTTACAGCTTGGGTGATGAAATCAGGAATATTGAAGTCATAGACGTAGAGGTTGAAACGCCCTCTGGGCTAGTAAACAGAACCGCCTACATGACCCATCTCGGACCGGTTGTTGCCAGTGACACTACGCCATGGACAGACCAGTACGTGTATGTAATGCGGGACGTGAACTATGAGAACTATCGGGGTGGCGATCAGTATCAGGCCATACAGCAGGCCCACAACGTGGCCGAACTGAAAGCAGCTTTAGGCAAGTACCAGGGCGCCGCATTTGTAAACACCATCGCTGCAGATAGCTCTGGCGGCGCGCTTTATGCGGATATGTCGGCCATCCCCAATGTCTCGGCAGAATTACTGGAACGCTGTGATGCCGGTGACGGTGGACGCATAATCACCTTGAACGGCTCCGACCCCAGTTGTGATTGGCAGGTGGATCCGGAGGCTGCCGCGCCCGGGCTGATGCCACCCTCACAACAGCCCAATCTGATTACAGAAAAATATGTTACCAATAGCAATGACTCTTACTGGCTATCCAACCCGGACATGCGCCTGGAAGGCTTCTCGCCAATTATTGGTAACGAGCAATCAACGCGATCGCTGCGTACTCGAGCCGGCCTGAATCTGGTTGAGGAGATTTTGAATTCAGGCGAACCAGTTAACCAGTCGATGGTGCAGGACATGTTGTTCGAACACCGCAACTATGGCGCCGAATTATTGCTCGATGACATTCTCAAGGTCTGTCAACTCAAGCACAACTCCGAGCTGACTGAAGCCTGCGATATCCTTAGCAACTGGGATCGTCGACAAGATGTGACCAGTGTCGGCGCCCACATTTATAATGAATTCTGGATTGCCGCCGCTCGCGGTATCAATGCACATTTCGCAGTGCCATTCGACGTAGACGATCCCGTGCATACTCCCAGGGGGCTCACCATCGATAACAGTGAAACCCAGGATTTCATAGATGCCGCCCTGACCACCGCAGTCACACGACTGCAAGAAGCCAATGTTTCACTGGATGCAAAATGGGGCGATGTACAATTTGCACTGCGTAACGGCGAAAAAATCGGTATTCCCGGCGGTGGTGGTGGCAGTGGCATGTTCAGTGTCATCACTGCCCGACTGGATGCCGAAACACAGGGCTACAACCCCATTACCCACGGTAATAGCTATATTCAGGCTGTAAGCTGGAATGAAGATGGGTCGCCCGATGCTCGCGCCATTATCACCTATTCACAGTCTCCGGAGCCGGATTCAGACCATTACGCAGACATGACCAGGTTGTATTCGAAGAGCCAATGGATCAGTCTGCCGTTCACCGATGAGCAGATTGCAGCGGAGCTATTACGCGTCGAAAACTTTTAGCAAGACAGTAGGGACGGCTGCAACTTAGTAACTAGTCACCAAACTTAAAACCCCCATCGCTTAGAGAATCTTCTCAAACTCACTTCGATGTATTGGGGATTGTCGAAATAAACTATTTAATTTTCGACAAATATTCTAAAGTTGCTAAGTTGCAGCCGTCCCCAAAATCAGGTTCATGATTAGCTGTCGCGAAGTGCAAATGTGGACAAGGCATGACCGGAGATAACCGACACGTACTGCACCCCATCCACCATGTAGGTAACCGGCGCCATCACGATCTGCCCGCCGAGATTGACATGCCATAACAAGTCACCGCTGCGGGCATCGATGGCGTGAAAGTAGCCTTCCCTACCGCCGGTGAACAACAAATCCGAAGCCGTGGTCAGCATGCCGCTGTCACTGACATCGAACTGATCGTAGGACCAGACTGCTTCACCGGTCTGTGGATCCATAGCTTTGAGCGAGGCATGGCCGACTTCATTGGTCCAGTTATTTATCGGGTTGGTACGACCAATACCAATAGTAGGTGCACCTGGCGCCGGTGCCAGCACGGAAAAACCGCCCCCGAGAAATGCGCGGCCGGGTTCATATTCGGATTCCTCTGCCCGATAAATTGTGGCGTAGTCTTGCCAGGCACTGAAGTAGAACAAGCCTGTGCGTGGACTGTAGGAAGGTGGGTACCAGTTGGTACCGCCCTGGTTACCCGGATAAGTGGGCATGCCCTCCGGCTGAGGTGTTGTTATCGGCCGACCGTTTTCATCCAGGCCGCTGGACCAGTTCACGGTGACATAGGGTTTGCCGACGAGGAATTCCCCGCTGACGCGATCAAGCACATAGAAGTAGCCGTTGCGATTCGCCCACATCATAACCTTGGTGGGTGTGCCCTTGAACACGATATCCGCCAGTACAGGAACCTGTACGGAATCGTAGTCGTAACCGTCATTAGGCGTGAACTGGAAATACCATTCCAGCTCCCCGGTGTCGGCATCGAGCGCGATCACCGAGTCTGAGTAGAGATTGTCCCCCGGACGCTGGCCGGCGTTCCAATCCGGCCCCGGGTTACCGACCCCCCAATAAGTCAGGTTCAGATCGGGATCGAAAGAGCCGGTGATCCAGACTGGCGCACCGCCATGCTTCCAGTCGTCACCCTGCCAGCTGTCATGATTGGGTTCACCAGGACCAGGAATGGTGTAGGTCTTCCAGGCTTGTTTGCCGGTATTGGCATCATAGGCGGCGACGTAGCCACGGATGCCATATTCACCACCGCCCACACCGACGATGATTTTGTCTTTCACTGCCAATGGCGCCATGGTGACCGAGTACGCCAGACTCACATCGCCCACTTCAACGTTCCAAAGTGGCTGACCGTTGATGCGGTCCAGGGCCACCAGGCGGGCGTCCAGGGTCCCGATGAAGACCTTGTCACCAAGCACGGCTACACCGCGGTTGTTGGCACCGCAGCAGACCAGTGCATTATCGGCGGGCACGTGGCGATATTTCCAGAACACGCGACCGGTGATGGCATCAAGCGCCATCACGCTGTTAGGTCTCTCGGTGACATACATAATACCGTCGACGATAATGGGATTTGACTGCCAGGCACCGAACACCTGGTTCTGCAGAGTCCACTGTAATTGCAATTGGTCTACGTTTTCCGGCGTAAGCTGATCCAGTCGACTGTAGCGCTGACTTGAGTATCCACCGTTGTAGGTTAACCAGTTCCCGGGCTCGTCGGCGGCATTCAGAATACGTTGGTAAGAGACCTGTGCAGAAACATTCAGGGCCACAATCAACATGGTAGCTATGCAGATCGTAAGCCAGATCGGTTTAATAACTTTCATTGCAGACCTCTCAAAGTAAGCAGGTAGCTGATGACGTCGGCCACCTCATCGCTGGAAAGCGTAGTGGGTTGTTTGGATGGGGCATCGCTGATCTCGTAGCTGACCAGGTCAGATTTTTTCAATGATCGCAGCCGTTCCTGGGAATCGATCACCTGAACCGTGTAGGTATCCTCATTGAGGCGTCTGCCGACAATGGTCTCCTCATTGCGGGTAACGATACGCACAGGCTTATTAATAGGCAGAAGCGCGGTACCTGGATCCAGTAGATTGCGCTGTAGGGATACCGGTGTACGAATCGCGCCGATGAAACTGAGATCGGGCGCAGTCCGAGGACCAATCCCGTTGACCCGATGACACGTTGCACATTCTCCCTTGCCCCGAAACAGGACCTGCCCCCTGCCCGGATCACCTATTTTGACGGCGATGCCGTCGGGATCGAATCCGGCCCGGAGGTAGGCGATCACGCCATTCATCTCTTCCTGCCGCAACTCGAACGCAGGCATGCGACCTTCCCCGGCCCCGGAACTGATCAAATTCCGAAGGTCCGCATCGGAGCGCACCGTCGGAAATTGGCCTCGTCGTAGATCGACTCCATCAACGAGGGCGCCCTGGGGCCCGTGGCAGAGAGCACATTGTTGGGTATAGACCCGGGAACCCGCCTCTATCGCCTCGGTGGTATATTGATGATCGCCGAATTCCTGTGCCAGGCCCTGCTGCAATCCAGCCAGTAGTAGCAACGGAACATAGTTTCGGAAATGCGTGAAAAATTGGCAGTTCGGTAGGTTTTTTATAAGAGATATCATAGCGTTCGAAGGAATTTCAGTTTTTTGTGAACGACGAGGATAATCGGTATTGCATCGGAGGTCTATTGGCTTCCGTGGATGAATCGTCCAATGGGTTTTCTAAGCATCAGACACTCTGCTATATTCGAGCTACTCATTAGATGTTATCAACCCAATTATTCATAAAAAGATCGACTAAAGCGAGGTCACTGGAATGATTTCAAGAACCAGCCGGATTCTGGGCGGCGCCCTGATTTCCCTCACATTTTTACTTGCAGCTACTCTGGCCCAAAGCAGCTTTGCCCAGGACAATAGCGCCGGCAGATATCGCCCGGAGGGCAGGCAAATAGGCTTTGCCGCAGGCCGAGAGTTTGACGAACGAATCTTTGAAGTTCGCACCTATGACCCAAGCGTCGACGTCGCCGAGTTCGCGTCGGCAACAATATTCTATCCTCTGACCCTTAGCTTCGATGCCCCCAACGGCGCCATCGCCTTCGTGCCGGGATATCTTGCCAGCAAGGATAACTATGAATGGTGGGGGCCGGCACTCGCTTCCCTGGGTTATGTGGTGATGATTGTGGATACCAACGCACCCGATTCTTCCCTGGACGATCGCAAACAGGCTTTGATAGCCGGTGTCGAATTTTTGAAGAATGAAAACAATAACAGTGACAGTCCACTGAATAACAAAATCGACGGCTCAAAGATCGCTATCATGGGCCACTCCATGGGTGCCGGCGGTGCGCTGGAAGCAGCGGTGGAGCTTGGCGACAGTATAAAGGCAGTTATTCCGCTAACGCCCTATTGTTGTGAACCTGGACAACCCTATGCCGGCGACCTCAGCGCACTTACTGTGCCCACACTAATAATTGCCAGCGCCGAGGACACTGTGGCGCCTCCGGCAGATCATGCGCGCATGCTCTACGATGCCATCCCCGCGTCAACTGCGAAAGTGTATATGGAATTTGCCACCGGCAGTCACAACCTGCCAGCCAATGGCGGACCCGATCTGCAAACACTGGGCATGGCTTCCCTGGCCTTCCTTAAAGTGCATCTCGACGGAAGAGATAATCTGGCGAGCTATATCGATGCTGATATGGAAGCAGACATGGCGGCAAAGTATTCGACCTATCTGAGCAATCCATAAAATAATCTTTCAGGAAAAAAGGACTGCAGGAATCCCGTGTCCTCTTTTGGCTGAGATATAAAGGTGAGCTGATACCCGCTGAATAATTTTATTGAAAATGCAGACCAGATCTCAAAAACCGACACTCTTGGGCGCGATAGTGCACTTCGGCTGTGGGTAGTTATTAGCAATGACAAGAATGATTGTGCCAAATACAACGTGGGAACTGGCATAGCTTTTTAAATACTTGCGGCGCATCTGTCGCGGGTTTTTACAACTGGAAACACCCAATTGACTGATAAGGTTGTGCCGAATAAGGACCTTCGGTTATGACAGCAGCAGAGAACTCCGTCAATTCGTGCAACTTTCATTTTCGTAGAGTTTAAGGCCTGTTAATTGCCGCCACCTGGCTATTCGATTTCGAGCCTGGCACAGCAGGCGAGCATCAATGCCATCCTGTTAACTAATGACGCTGAGGAAATTTCAGATGGGTTTTCTCCGGATCGCTTTATCGATGGATGGGCCTATTCTCACTTGATATACCTCCAGACCGGCGATGAAGACCCAGCTCTGAATGCCAGAGATGGGAGTGCAAGCCGTTTCGTGCATAGACAGCCGCAGGAATTAGTTAACTACATCAGCAAACAAGAGAAACCCTGCACCGAAATATTAACCGCCGACTAGGTGATGGTGCATTCACTAACGAATGATACATACCAGGCCGGCGCACAATCTAAAGATGAGAGTAACTGGGAAGCATCGCAACCGGGAACTATTGATAACTACGTACTTAAAAATGAAAACGCTCAATTTGCCAGCAGCGATCATATGCTTGCTCAGGATATGGATGTTGTGGTGACGAGGGTATCCACCTGGTTAATTTGTCCGGGGAATCCAGATAAAACAAACTGTGCCAGATCGTCAGCCAAGATTAAATGACAGGACAAGGAAAGATAGACAAATTGTCACAGACTCCCAAAGCGTTTGTCTATACAATGCGGCCCCGTAGAACAGCGCGAAGAGAACAATTATTAAACTCCTGATTCAACCAGTTGCCATTGTGATAGCGATACTAGTCGCACCCCTGGCCTGGGCACAACTGGATCGTCTGGAAAACCCCATCAACGATTCCACGGTGATCTATCGCGCAGACTATTTCGCGGAATTCTTACCAGCTTCTGCGAGTGACATGATAAGTCGTATACCCGGTATTGGTCTGGCCATGCGTCGGGGCCGTGGCGGCGGTGGTCGCGGACTGGGCTCAGGTGAAGGCGAGATACTGATAAATGGCCAGCGCATTACTGGCAAGGGCAATACCGGCCAGAGTCTGCTGAGTCGAATTTCAGCGGATCAGGTTGATTACATCGAAATCATACGCGGCACGTCGGAAGAACTGGACATACGGGGTTCGGGTCAGGTGATCAACGTGGTGCTGCTGGATACCCCGTCCCGCTCCAACACCACGATTGAAGTCAATGCGGATCGCCTGCGTGATGGCACCCTGGACCCGGGCGGCCAGGTCAGTTTCAGTGGCCAGACCGGCACCTTCAATTACCTGTTCCATGTCGAAGCGGAATCTCGTTCCAGTAACCGCCTGAGCAAGGAATTCAGCTTCGATCCAGATTACAATCTGCTCGAAACCCGACAAGAAGAAAGCAACCGGGATCAGGCCGATTATCAAACCAGCATGAACCTGGGCTATACCTTCGAAACCAGCGTGCTCCAATTCAATGCCCTCTACGGCAAAAGTAATCCGCCCTCGGATCTGACTCGAACCATTCATGACTTTGAGAGCGGCACCAGCAGACGACAACGGGAGGACAACCAGGCTGACCGCAGCAACTGGGAAATAGGTGGTGATTACGAGTACGCATTTGCCAATGGCGGCAAGTACCGATTCCTTTTCATCGTTAACGACCGGGAATTTGAATTTAGCCGCCAGCGCTTCGATGTGTCGAGTGACGCTGAGAGCAAGAACCTGTTTTTGGCCAATCTGGGTCGGGATCGGGAACGCATAGCACGGACTTCCTACACCTGGAATCTTAGCGATACCCAAGGCGTTGAGCTCGGCGTCGAAGCCGCACAAACTATAAGAGATTCGAATTTACGTTTGGGTCTGGACATTGCTGGCACACAATCCCCCGACTATGGAAACCTGGTACCCGTTGCCATAAATAACAGTGGTTCCACCGTGGAAGAACTGCGCTATGAAACTTTTGCCGCACACAACTGGCAGCTCAATCCAAAAATGTCCCTCGAGAGTTCACTGATTATTGAAACCTCTACCATAGAGCAATCCGGTGATGTTAGTAACAAACGGGATTTCAATTTTGTCAAACCCAAGCTGGATTATCGCTTCGATATCACACCGAGCTTGCAGTTACGTGCGGGACTGGAGAAAGACGTTTCCCAACTCAGCTTTTCGGATTTCAGTGCCTCCGTTGACGGTTCCGATGAAGACCAGGACACACAGGCTGGTAATCCCGAGATCTCCCAGGAGCAATCCTGGCGCTATGAAGTAAATCTCGAGTTACGCCTACCTGATGACATTGGCGTGGTCAATTCCCAATTCTTTTACCGAGATATGGAAGATGTCATCGATCGCATCGATGTCTCTCCCAACCCGGATGACTTGCAGTCGGCAAGAGGTAATATTGGCGATGGCACGCGTTACGGTCTTAACCTGGATGTCAGTGTCCGACTGGCAATGCTGGGGCTACCAAATGCTCTATTGACAACCGGGCTCGGGCTGCGCGATTCAGAGGTGACTGACCCCTTTCTGGGCATCAAGCGCAGAATGAGGAACAACGGCCGTTGGTCTACCCGTATGAGTTTCAGACACGATATCACGGACCTTGCCCTAAGCTATGGCTTGTTCTACTCAAACAATTCCAACGACAGTAGCGGCAGAGTGGCAATTGACATAATCGATATAGAACAGAGGAAGAATCAGCCGAACCTGTCTGCTTTCATCGAAAAAAAGGCCTTTGGCAATATTACCTTCAGATTCGACGCACAGAATCTTAGCGACAATGAGTTCTGTCGAACACGTACCCGATTCGTGGGTGCGACAGCGGCAGGAGTAGTCGAAGAAATAGAAGACTTCTGCTCGGGGAATGGCTTAAAACTCGTGTTTAAGGCAAGAGCTACCTTTTGAGTGCCGGCCACAACCAGGGCGGCTAATAATGGATACTAGAGAAAACGTAAGAGACAGCACCGGTAAAACAGCTTGCAGCAACAATTAACTACGTGATTGTGAACGAATGACGTGGTAATTTTTACACCCAAGGTGGCAGAATCTTCTCTATGGGACTATTCATACTACAAATTTTTACTGCGCCCAAGCGCCCGTTAAGGCTGTATCTGTTGACCGTTACTCTGATCGCCTTAACGGCCTGCGAGGCTGCAGCGCCTAACGCCCGGAAGGCGACATCCAATACATCGTTCGAGGCGGAACCTCCACCTAATTTTACCCGCGGCTTATTGGCGAGAAGAACCGTGGAGCCGCTCTATCCCTTGCGCGCAAAAAATCTGGGAATCGAAGGCTGGGTAATGCTGCGTTTTTCGGTCGATGAAAGTGGCGCGGTGATAAACAATACAATTCAGACGGTAGAAGAACAGCCAGCCGGATATTTTGAACTCGCTTCCGTCACCGCCGCACGACGGCTTAGGTTTGAAAACACCAGGGGCGAAACGGTGGAAGATGTGAGATACGTGTTTCGCTATGAACTGGAAGAGTCCAACCAGTTTCGAGTTGAACCCCCATCGGTGGATATTCAGTTTCGAGAACTTCTCCCGCTACGGCTGATTACGCCTGATTACCCACCCGACGTAGAGCAGCGGGGTATCGAAGGTTATGTCATCGTACGATTTACAGTCACCGATAGAGGCGTGGTTCAGGATATCGTAATCGATGCAAGCGAGCCGCCGGGAATATTTGACAACGAGGCGCTTGCTGCCGCCACCAGACTGCGATTTGACCCAAGAATAGTCTCCGATGTACCGGTTCAGGTTGAAGACGTATTGTTTCGATTCGACTGGCGGTTGCCGCGTTAGCGCTTATCCCCGGTAGCATCTTTCACCTGAGAGAAATGCAGGCGACTTGTAATTCCTCGCGGTGGAACAGCAACTTCTCTCAGCTCCACAACCTTTATCAGGTCTTGCACGATTGTTGACGACTAACGATCACAACCTCGCACCAAGCCAGCTTGCAATCTTGTCGGCGTAATTATCACGGGCGTCATGGGGTTCCAGCAAATAGTGATCACCGGCCATGAGTTCCAGGCTCTTGTCGGTGCTGCCGAGCAGCTCATAGATATTTTTCGCATCACCCGGAAAAACCCCTGTGTCGGAAAGCGATTGCATCACCAATGCGGGTAATTTTATCTTCGCCAGATGTGGCGCACCACGACAGGGCGAGCTCATCAGGCTCCACATGGATAACCAGGTTCTCAAGGTATTATTCAGCCCGATACTCCGTGGACTGAAATTAGCCGCTTTTGGATCACCCGCATAGCACTGGCCCACGGGGCGATCCGATGGATCGATGCTGCCATCCATCAAGCGCAGATCCGCCCAGGTTCGGTGCATATTGAAGGCCCGGTCGAACATGCCGACCTGTCTCAGGCGATCAAGTTCTGAATAGACCCATGCAGTTATCCTGTCATTTCTGGCCACTTGTGCGGCGCGATAGCATTGAATAAATTCGGCAGAATAAGGCGGCCCGTTTTCCGGGTCATACATGTTCAGTGCAGCATCGATGGAGGCAGGATCGGTTTCATCGATTATAGATGGGTCCATCCAGTCGGTCAGCACCTCGGGCCTGCCGGCATGGGCACAGAGTGAGATGTAGTAGTCACCCGGTATTAACTCCTTCGCCGCCGCGGGCACCTTCAGACCCGGTGTCGCTTCCAGAACCGGATCAACCGCCTGGGAATGATAAGCAGCCATCAGCGACCCACCGCCGGAGTTGCCGAGGATCACGATATTCTCCACCCCGGCTTCTTGTTGCAACCAGCGCACACCGACGCCGATGTCCACCAACGCGTGTTCCAGCAAAAAATAGGCCTCGGCACCACGAAATCGGGTATTCCAACCGAGAAAGCCGAAACCTCGTGTTGCCATATATTCGGCCAGGTAGTGTTCGCTGAAATCCACATTGTAGTGAGTGGCGATAAAAGCCGTTTTGGGTTTTTCACCAGCGCGGGTGTGGTACAGACCCTGGCAGGGGTAATAGCCAGCACCGTTGCGTGGCGCCGTGGCCGATTCCATCGATATAAAGTGACGCTCGATACCGCTCATGCTGCAAACTCCAATGACTTGGCCGCCAGTCAAGCAGACAGATTCAAGCGCTCAAACTACTGCCATCTGCCTTCTGTCCTTGCGCATTCACCGGTAGAGTCAGCTCGTCTGTACCCGCCGTCACCGGGGCACAAAATTCCAACATGATCCCGTCCGGATCCAGAAAATAGAAGGACCGAACCCAGGTGCTGGCTTCAACTTCCTCGGTGGTGCGCGTGTCGCCAGCAACTGCTTCGACATCGGCGTGGTTGATCATCTTCGAGCATTCCACACCCTTATCGACCAGTTCTTCCCTGAAGGCCTCGATGTTGTCCAGTGGCGCATGGAAGGCCACGTGGTTCATAGAGCCATGAGCAGAGCTAATGCCCCCATTGCCGATAAGGTTTTCAACCGACGCAATGCCCGGCGCCGACTCGGGGGCACCGTTAAACCAGAAGAAAGCCAATAAATTATTGCCGCCCATATCGAAAAAGAAATGCTGGCCCATTCCCATGCCAAGATCGAATCCCTTCACCAATTTCATGCCAAGGATATTGGTATAAAAGTCCACTGTTTTTTCCATGTCTTTGCATACCAACGCCATGTGATGTATTCCATCAAATTCAATACCCATCTTTCTAATCTCCATTGGGTTTGGTGTCTACTGGAAAATGGTGAGGTGCAGTGGAGTACGCACCGCATCGAAGCCCTGAGATACAATACAGCCGGCGTTAATCAATTCTCTGCATTGTCAGCTTGCCCCCATTCAGCTTAGCAAGCGCAGCAATAGCATCGATAACACCCGCTAGCGCAGTTTCAACATTATTCTGATCATTCAACTAATTGTTGGGCAAGAATTCTTAATCAAAGCATGATCCCTCATTGTTTGCAATTGCACTACTACCAATGCCGGGGGCTGTCCCAGTTGAACAAACAAAAAAAGGGGCGATCCTGAGATCACCCCTTTTTAGACCAGGTAATTGCGGATGGACCCGCAAGGCCATCGGCGCTACACAATCAGTTTGCCGAGAAGTTTAGCTTGAAGCCAAGGTAAGCGGCCCGGTCTGGAGAGTAAAAACCGGTTATTTCCTCATAGTCTTCATCGAAGGCATTTTCCAGCCTGGCATAAATGCTGAAATTATCCGTGAACCGATAGCTGGCGCTGATATCCAGCACCTCGAAATCATCCAGATCAACCGGGCTACCAAAAATCTCGTCCGTTGCATCACGGGAAATTCGATAGAATCCATTGATATTCAAGCGATCGCCCAAAGCTGTATACGCCAGGCCAATATTCATCAAGTCTTCTGGCCGACGACGCCGTTGTAGGCCATTGGGCCGTTCCGTGTCGTTGTATGTGTAATTAGAAGTCAGTCGCAAGCTATCGCTCAATTGCAGGTCAGCCGTGATTTCTACTCCCTTGGAGGTGCTGGTGCCCACGTCTTGCAGGTATCCGCTGAATCCCGCCAGGTCAAAAAATATAGCATCCTCCACGTCCTGATCAAAATATACAGCCTCCAGGCGCACGCGGTTCCCCAGCACATATTCAACCCCGAACTCATAACCCTCACTCTGTTCCTGAGTGAGTGCAACCAGGGCGGCTGGAGGAAATGCAAATGGACCGGCGTTGTATGCAACTTCAAAAGGGCTGGGAGCACGAAACCCGGTTCCAAGACTACTCTTGAACTTCAGGATACCGTTATTGGGCAGATCAATCAGGTAGGCCATGCTAACTCGATGACTGGTGTTGCTGCCAAAATCATCATTGTCGTCATGACGAATCCCGGCGGTGATATAAAAGTTATTGGAGAAATCACTCAGGTATTCCAGGTAGTAGCCGTCATTATCGCGACTGATACCATTATTGCTGGCCTGCTCATGGTCGATGCCAATGACCAGATCGAAACCAGGCAGATTGGTAGCACTGCCAAGGTATTCCCAGCGCTTAAGTTGACCATTTGCGGTGAAGGCGGAAACACCGAGGGCGAAGTTTTCCCTGTCCGTTTCTGTATTGGAGAAAGACAGGGAGTGGGTGAAGTTATCTGAGCTGTATTCCAATGCGGCGCGTGACGCTCTCAACTCATAGTCCGATGCACAGTCATGTACCGTGGTACCGGAGAAACAGCCGTCGAACTGGGAATCCCCATCAACCTGTCGATGCACCAGATCCACACGCAGATTTTCCGATAGAGCAATTCCCAACCTGCCGTGAATGGTAGTATTGGTATAGCCATCGTCATCTCTGAGCACAGAATCCGATTGCCGTGTGTTGTAGCCATCGGTTTCAAAATCACTCACCGATAGAAAATAATCGACCCTGTCGTTGCCGCCTCCCACGTTAGCGCCGAGCCGATTAGTGCCTAACTCTCCAGCCTGGGCATCGATATTGGCAAAAAAAGCCTCTTCGCCGGAGCGTGAACTGATATTCACGACACCGCCGGCGTCGGCACCGTAGGCTAATCCCTGTGGCCCACGCAACACTTCTACCCGGCTTATACCGTCACTCATTAGATGTTCGAGTTGGGAACCAATCTGGGTGCTGGCGGGGTCCGACAGACGCATACCATCAAAAATCGTAAGGGTTCGAAACCCTTCTTCGCCACGAATTCTAAGTGACGTTGCCTTGCCGGCACCGCCATTGTTACTAGTGGCTATCGCAGGCATCTGCCGTAATATGTCCACCAATAACAGATTGCCGTGGGCGTTAATCTCAGTCTCCGTTATCACCGAAACCGAAGTGCCTATCTGGCGCATGGGTATCGGTATCAGACTGGAAGTGACGATGATTTCTTCTAGCGGACTAGAGGATTCCTGGGAATAAACAGCGCTGTTCAAAAATAAACCGGTAGCGATGCCCAGGGTAAATAACCCCAGCTTTAATCCTTGCATTGGTGTTCCCTTGTTATCGAGTGACACGGGGCGAATTGACGCTGTTTGGCAAAAAAGTGGGTAGTAAAAGCCTCAACTGCTGTTCCACCTTTTCTACGACGGCTCGCATGTTACTCGCATTTTTAGCTGTTGCGTATGTAAAGTTTGTTTTTAACCGTTAAATTAACGTTGTTCACACTAATTTAACTAGTTGATATATAAAGGATATCTAGCTAGCCACCTGCCTCAGCCAACGCCGTGGAGAATTGGCATAGCTAAAACCCCGTAAGGTACGTACAGTACAAAAACTTTTAGCCGGGACTTTTTAAATGGCTTATCAGCTTTTCCCTCTATTATGTGGGCTTGCAACAGTTAGTTTTACTGCCTGTGTGCATCATCGCAGACAGGGAATTCATTGGCTGAGCGGATTTATTCCAGTGCTATTGTTAATTGGCACATGGATGGATCAAGGCCGTGGGCTAGTTGTAATCGAGCCGACACATCTCGCTACCGTGTTGGCTCTGGCTGCTTTTACCATTCTGCATAAAGGAAAATGGCGTTCCGCAGCGGTAGTATTGGGCGGCATGATGGGGGCAGTGTGGATAAATGCTCTGGTCACATTGGGTTATCCGGGGTCGATAGTGACAGTTGCTGTTAGCCTGGTTGCGGCAATCACATTTTATTGCGCCATACACAAAAAAGATTTCGGATCGAGTCAGCTACGTGATGAGGCACTTCTAATTGTCATAGCCCTGTCACTGGTAGTCAGCATTGTACCAACAGCTATTTCGGGTTGGCAGGTAGCCTCAAATTTACAGTCATTGGACGCGGGTCAAACCGAGACCTACGCCAATGTCGGAGTACTAATTTTGTCCCTCGCCTTTCTTGTGCTGGGTGGCATCTATGCAAAATGGAAGGTGCGATGAGTTTATTAGGTATCCTCGAGGGTGGTTTATTCGGGCTGAGCCAGGTATTGCGATTTCCGGTGATGCTCCTGTTATGGGTATGCGTCGCTTCCGTGTGTTTTATGGCCGGGGTCTGCCTCATCGAATATTTATCGAGGCGCAAGGAACGAACTGGCTTCAATATAAAGGTCTGGCTGCAAGACGTGGAAATTCTCAATCCCGACGCCACAGAGTTTTCCCACCTGCCAGCCTTCCTGAAAAATTTTGTCGAAGCTGTGCATCACAATAAGGCGGCAGGCGAGCTGAAGGACGGCGGCCTGGAACATCTGGTGATGGAGGCCGAAGAAGAGTTGAAGCACGAGCTTAATCCATCAAAGATGTTAATCAAGGTAGGCCCAAGTCTTGGCCTGTTGGGAACCCTGATCCCCATGGGAGTATCTCTTGCCGCCATGGCAGCAGGAAACCTCGAAGCCATGGCAGGGCAAATGGTTGTCGCCTTCACCACTACCATTATCGGGCTCGCCTGCGGTACCGGCGCCTATGTCATCAACATGGTTCGGCAGGGATGGGCTAATGAGGCCATTAGAGAGCTACGCTTTATCGCCGAACGGATATTAGCGGAAACGGCTGCATAATAACTCATGAGCAAATTTCTAAAATTGCCGATGCCCGAAGAAATCGAAGAAGATCCCTTGGCGGGAATCGCCAATCTATTCGACGTATCGGTGGTGTTTATCGTCGGCCTGATGATCTCCTTGTTCTCGGTTTATCGCATGGGAGGCTTATTGAATCCAGAAACGGAAGTCACCATGGTGTTAACCAACCCCAATGGCGATCAGGAGATCATCACCCGACGGGGTACGGAAATTGAAGCCTACAGAGTGACTGCCGATGCCATATCCGGTGGTGATGGAGTCCGCCTGGGCATTGCTTACCGCCTCCCCGATGGCCAGGTTATCTACGTCCCGGAAGTGGAAAACGGCAACTAGTGCCCCATGCTTCGATCCCTTTCGACAAGGTCATCCTCTTTATTGCCCCTGCTGCTGTCCCTGACTTGTCTGCTACTCATAGCCCCTGCTGCTGCCCAGACTGAGCCGAACGCCGACCCGAGTGACGATCAAATAACCATTAGCTACCTGTTTTCAGACGGCAACATGATCGGAACTCTGGAGGCCTATCGCAGCCTGATTCGCCAAAACCCGGATCTGGACGGGCGCATCTCCCTGCAATTTCTGACCGAGTCTTTTTTGGTTGAAGCCGACCCTGGGGTAATTTCCAATTCTGACGTTTTAGTATTGGATATGATGAATCAGTCGATACTGGATCGATTTAATGCGGCCCACGACATCGATTTGATCAATGAGGTCACCACAGACGGCGCGGTGATTGCGGTAGGAAGCGGCGTGCAGCCACTCGACTATTTCACTGGCCAAGGTGCGGTATGGGATGAAACCGCGCTGGCTTATTGGCAGAACGGTGGCCAGCAAAACCAGTTGTCTTTACTGAAATTTTCCCTGCAACTGGCCGGAGTAACAGGCCTGACCATCCCCCCGCCTCAGCCCAGCCTGGATTTCGCCTACTACTACCCCGGTGATGCTGGCGGACAGGCGTTCGAAGATTGGGATGAGTTTGCGGCCTGGATGCATGGGCGAGGCTTGATGGAGGCAAACAAGCTTCGGGTTGCTATTGGCTTTTACAAGTCAACGTTTTACGGCAGCGAAACCGAAGTGGTGGATGCGATCATCGCCGAAATAGAGCGCGCCGGCGCGATCGCAATTCCCTTCTTTGGCTTCCCCGGCCACCTTGCGTTCGAACACATGCTGATCGATGAAAACGGTGCGGCGCGGGCGGATGTCGGCCTGAGTTTTCTGATGCGTTTCGCCAACTTCGATTCTTCCCGATCCCTGGCCAATATCAATATCCCGATCATCAATCTGGCAACACTTTACGGGCGCTCTGAGCAGGAATGGCGGCAATCATCTACGGGTCTTTCGCTGTTTGAAGGCACCTTTCAGGTGGCAGTACCGGAATTGGCGGGATTGATTGCGCCCACCGTCGTTGGCTCTCGCGAGCGGCAATTTGACGCCGCCACCAATATCTCCATCGTGGTAGACAAGCCAATAGCTCCACGTATTGAGATGGCTGTAATGCGTGGCCTGCGCTATGCACGCCTGGCGCAGAAGCCAATGCAGGACCGGCGCATCGCGATGATGTTCTACAATTATCCGGTCGGCAAAGCCAGTATCGGCGCCAGCTATCTCAATATTGCCGAATCTCTGGAGAATATTCTTTCGGCGATGCGAGATTCCGGTTACGACCTCGGCGATGCCGATCTCAGTGCCGACAGTATTCTTGCTGACATCACCTCCAGGGCCCGCAACATTGGCAGTTATGCCCCGGGAGATATGGAGGAAATGCTGGCCTTCAACAGCTTTGACACGGTAACAGTGGAGACTTATAACACCTGGCTGGATGCCCTAGAGCCGTCACTACGCAACAAAATTCTGCAGGATTGGGGAGACCCCGCCGAAGAAGATCTGATGACTTATCAGCTTGAAAACCACAAGATATTTGTCATACCGCGACTCGAATACGGCAATATTATCTTGATGCCGCAACCGGTGCGGGGCTGGAGTGAGGACCTGGAGAAGCTTTATCACGCCGATGATCTGGCACCGCACCATCAGTACGTAGCCGCCTATTCCTGGTTGCGCCATGAGATTGATATAGACGCCATTATCCATATGGGGACACATGGTACTTTGGAGTGGCTGGATGGTAAAGATACCGGTCTGAGTGCAGAGGACGCGCCCGACGCCCTGCTCGCCGACATACCCAACATCAATATTTACAACGTCGATGTGGTAGGTGAGGGCCTGATCGCGCGGCGTCGCGGCATGGCGACCCTGGTAGATCACATGGTGCCCCCTTTTATCGCCAGCGATCTGTACAGCGATCTGGCGGCTTTGAGCGAATCCATTAATGACTATCACAACAATCTCCACAAGAACGAGGCGCTGGCGAAAATCTACGCCCGGCAGATCGTCGAACAGGTACAGGCTACCGGCATCGCCAAGAGCCTGGGCATCGCGCTGACCCTAGATGCCAGCGACTTGCTGGAGCATGAGCTCTTGCATGAGATTCAGGACCACATGGTGGCACTACGAAGCCAGTTCATTCCCTACGGCTTGCATACCTTTGGCGAACTACCGACCGAAGAAATGCGGCGGACCACGGTAGCGGCGATTTTCGCGGCTGACCGCTCCCAGCTACCTGAATCAGAATTCTATTATTCCCAACAAATCGAAGACAGCATCATAGAGTCAGCCGGTAGAGAGATAGGCAGCCTGCTCAATTCCCTGTCTGGAGGGTTTGTCGGCGCAGGCAGCGGTGGTGAACCGATACGAAATCCCGATGCCTACCCCACTGGCAAAAACTTCTATGGTATCGATCCAGACAAGGTGCCGAAGAAGGCGGCCTGGGAGTTAGGCGTCAAACTGGCAGACCAGATGCTTGCAGATCACCTCGCTGAGCACGGCGAATATCCGCAAAAAATTTCTTTCGTGATATGGGGCGACGAGACCATGCGTCATGAGGGCATCGTGGAGTCACAGATTTTTTATCTGCTGGGAACGCGACCGGTATGGGATGGCCGCGACAAGGTGGTTGGCATCGAAGTCATTGCCGCCTCGGAACTCGGTCGGCCCCGGATTGATATCATCATCGCCAGCGCGGCTGAGGGCATGTTCAACAATGTGACCGTGCTGATGGATCAGGCCGTGCAAAAAGTTAAGGCCCTGCAGGAAACCGAGAATTTCGTTCGCGATCACTACCTTGCCACCAGAGCGGCGCTTATGGATTCAGGATATTCCGAGGAGGATGCCGACCGGCGAGCCGGTGTACGCATATTTGATGAGCCACCTGGCACCTATAGCCTGAATACTTCAAATATCGCTGCGGCCAGCGGTACCTGGGATTCAGATCTTGGCATGGTCAATGACTATATCAACAAGATGGGGCACGGTTTTGGCAACGGCTTCTGGGGCGAGCCCATGCAGGACGTATTCAAGCTCGCCCTGGCCGGCGTGGATAAGGTCGTGCACTCAAGTTCAACCATGCTCTACGGGGCGCTGGATAATGATGACTTCTTCATGTACATGGGAGGCCTGGCCGCCGCCATCAAGACTGTGGATGGAGACGCGCCCGATCTGTTAGTGACCAACACCCGCAATCCCTCACAACCGGAAATGTCCAGTATCGATAAATTTATCGGCATGGAATTCAATACCCGCTACATCAATCCTACCTGGATACGGGGCATGCAGGCCGAAGGCTATGCCGGCGCCCGCAACATGGTTGAGTTCGTGGAATATATGTGGGGCTGGGATGCTACGGTGTCGGAAACCATCGATGATAATATGTGGCAACAGTCGTTCGCTGTCTACGTGCAAGACAAGTACGAACTGGGCATGGAAGAATTTTTTGACGACAATTCACCCTATGCGTTTCAGGATCTGTCGGTGCGAATGCTGGAAACGATTCGCAAGCAATATTGGGATGCCGATCAGGAGACCTTGACCGAATTGCTCAAAGCCTATGTCGACTCGGTTAATAAGCACGGCATCAACTGCACCGAAGTCAGCTGCGATAATCCGCGACTGATGGAATACGTCCTGCTCGAGGGTGAAAACAGCGGCTTGTCGGGCCTGGATTTGTCGGAGTTTCGACAGGCTGTGGAAACTGCGATTCAGGCCAGCATCGAAACGCTTGCCCGCGCCGCCGAGAATTTCGCCAACAATAATGATGCCCGCATCGCCGAGCTATATGAAACCGCTGCGACGCTGCAAGGCTTCGCCATGGAGCCCATAGAGCAGCCCCAGGCCCAGCCGCTGCAAATCGACCTCTCTGCACTGGAAAATAGCAGCTTCGCTTATATCTTCCAGGGCCTGGTATTATTACTACTATTATTCTGGTGGTTCCGCCGCAGAATGAATCGCCCCACTGCGGTTTAGAATCTTGCGGAATCTGATCTACCTGCTACTCGTATTGCTACCAGGGTGTAATGGAATCACTCAGGTTAGTAACAGTGGCTATGGTGCCTTCGAAGCCGATATTGAATCCCTGGATGACAATACGGTGGCCCTGGCCTGGTACGATACGCGTCATCCGCAAGCTGAAATATACCTGCGCCTGCTGGACCATCAGCTGAAACCGATTTCTACCGAATTCCGACTCAGCGAAAATGATGCGCAATCGTACGAAGTCGACATTGTGGCGCTGGGTGCAAACATCGCTGCCACCTGGTATGAACTAGATGCCTCCGACCACGGTGTGGTGAGGCTCGGTCTCTGGAATCGACAGGGTGAGCAATTGTGGATCAGGAACCTCACACTTGCCGATATCGATGCCCGAATTCCAGTGCTCGAAACGGTGGGCGCAGAGTTGTTTGTTGCCTGGTTAGAAACTGCCATCGATACTAACGGTCAGCCCGGTGCCGCTGCGGTGGTCGCTGTCCGGATAGACGCCGCCGGCTCCAATAAATCCGAGCCCTTCTTCGTTGCCACAGCCAGCACCACCACCTGGAATCTCAATTTAGCCATAGAAACTGACGACGTCTCAGCTACGGCGCTACTGGCCTTTGATGCCGAGCATGAGACTGTTGCCAGCGAACTCTATGTTGCCCGGGTTTCCGATGCAGGCATATCGGTCAATCGGCTCAGCGCCGATGATGGCTACGCCTCAAAATACCCGGACATAGCGCTGCGGCAAGGCAAGATTGCACTGACCTGGTTCGATGAGCTGTCTGGCAATAATGAAATCTATGTCACTGTTCGTGAACTCACCGAAATTTCGAGTCCACGACTTAGAGAAAATCTGGAATCGAGAGCTATTCGCATCAGTAGTACCGATGGTAATTCGATTGGCTCGTACCTGGCATGGAACGGAGCTAAACTGGGCCTTGCCTGGAGTGACAGTGACGAGGAGCAACACGAAGTGTATTTCCAGGAACTCAATGCAGTGGGCAAGCCAAAATCGAAAATTCAACGGCTCAGCAGGACCAGAGCAGACTCATTGATTCCCTCAATCAGTTCATTCGGAACAGGATTTGTGATGGGCTGGAACGAAGTCACTGTCAATGCCCATGATTCAAATCCCAGGCTATCCCGTTCAGAGGTCGTAGCGACGTCGATAGTCAAATAATCATGGTTTCAGATACTCCTTTCACATTCTAGTGGATTGATTCATCAGTAATTGAATTTCTGATCCTGAGAACCGGTTTCCAGAACATCTGGGCTATGGTGAAAAACTCCATGGGCGCCAGCCTTATTGTGGTGGCGTTGACTAATGCGATGATAGTTATTAATCTTCTTTCAGACTGAACAACCGATGACTATCAGCTAAGGAGAGAAGTTAATGCGCATCAACCGATGGATAGCAGCCGCCACGGCAGCGGCCGGCACAGGACTCGCACTCGTGGTTGCGCCAGTCGTCGCCCACCACTCCAGCGCGCCTTTTTACGATCAGGAGAAACGCGTCGAGATCGAGGGCAAGGTGACACGATTCGTCTTCAGAAATCCCCATGCGTTCCTGTACCTCGACGTAAGCGGGGCGAATGGGGAAACAACTGAGTGGCAGATCGAGCTTGGCGCGCCGGTGAGTCTCAGACGCACTGGCTGGACACCTGACTCGCTGCCTCTGGGCCTGATGGTGAAGGCCTCGGGCCGCCCATCCCGAGCCGAGGGCTCACGTGGTCTGTGCTGCGTACGTATGACGAAAGCCGACGGCAGCCCTGTGCTCGAGGGTGGTCGCGTCGAGGAGCGGCAACAGCCACCCCGCTAAACCGCCAGCACCACAGCCTCAGTCTCGATGATGTCGCCTGGTGAATTACCTTTAAATCAAACCTTTGATACTTATTAGGAAATCGGCATCGAAGGCAGGAACATCTGCGAAATTAAATCTGAAGGCAGGAAAATTATGCAAACAATTATAAAGGCCACAGTGTTCATAAAAGGAAATGCCGTAGCTGCGGGAATGCTTACGCTGCTCATGGCAACTGGTATCCCGCAGCTGAGTGCGCAGTCGGCGGACAATGAGGTCCCGGATCTGGCAGGCATCTGGGATGGCGGTTTTGGGGCGCGTCCTGTCAACGGTGAGCATGTGCCCTGGGGTGAGGAGAACTTTCCGGTACTGAATGAACGCGCACTCGCCTATCAGCAAGTGTGGGAAGAAATCATGGCGCCCAAGTACGACTGTCAGCCAGCGTCGTCGCCAGCGATTCAGTACGACCCCTACCACATGGAGCTGGTGCAATGGCCAGATAGAGTGATGCTCAGGTACGAGAAAGACGACCAGCTACGTATCGTATGGCTTGACGGGCGGGAGCCGAGCTCGGTGGATTTCAGTATCCAGGGATTCTCGGTCGGTCACTACGAAGACGGAGCGCTACTGGTTGAGACCACGCACTTTGTCTTCGACATCGCCGGTTTCGACGACTACAACGGCATACCCTCTTCGTCACAGAAGGTTGTTAGCGAGCGCTACTGGATGGACGGCGAAGATCTGCGGGTAACGGTGACAGTAGCCGACCCCGTGTTTCTGCGTGAACCGACGTCTTACACAACTCGATGGACCCCTGCTCGTGAGGGCTATAAGCTGGCCGCCTACGATTGCGATCCAGAAGCTGCGCGAGCCTCGGTGCGCTTTTATGTTTCTAAATACAAATAAGCAGTGGCAGGCAGGCTAGGGTAGAAGAAGGGTTCAGACTAAAACCTTCTAGCCAGTGCCGACGTAGGGTATCAAGCGCCCACACAACAGCACGCCGGTCCACACCGACAATGACGCGTAAGCAACGAACTTCGCAAGGGCCGGAGAATCGGCATGGGGATCCCATGTGACCATCATTGGTTTTATTTTCCAGTAGTAAATCAGAGTGTTCAGTCCTGCCAGAATGACCAGCACCATCTTGATCTGAAAACCGATATTCACCGAGTAACGCAGGGGGTCGCCATAGAAAAACAACACGCCTGTTATGAGGTTGAGGCCGAAGCCGACCAGCACCAGTGGCAATAGCTTGTGTGTCGCCGCAAGATTCAGGGTCCTGAAGTGGCCAGCCATGCGCAGATCGACAACAATCAGTCCACCCAGTAATAGCGAAAGACCAATAAAGTGGATGATCTCCAGCACCGGCCACAGCCAGTAGCTAAGCTGTATCCATTCGGTCAGGGAGCTGTCGACAATTGAGAATGCAAATGATTCCAGCATGAATACCCCCGATCAGAAGTAAGCAACGAGGCGACCGGCGACGATCGCAGCCAGCCAGCATGACAGGGAGACCAGAGCGATAAGCCTGGTTGATCCGCTAATTTTAAGCTCACCCGTAGCCAGGGCCAATTCACTGCGTAGTCGTGACTGAATGACTTCCGCCAATACCATGCCGGCTGCAACGCAGCTGATTTTCAGCAGGAATGGTGTGTTGTTAACAAAGGTCACTGCCTGTGATGTAAACAGAAGAATCCCGGAAATTGCGTTGATGATGAATCCGACTCGGCCCAACTTACTCAGCGGCAAAAACGCCGCCGGATGAATTCCGCTGAACAGTCCAAGCAGGCGCATATCGCGCATCGAAAAAATACCGACAACGACGGCTAGCCCGATAACGTGGAGACTCAAAAGAAAGGGATAGCCCCACAAGGATTCACCGACCCAGAGCGCGACCGAAGTATTCTCGAGCTGTTCGAACATGCTCTCGTTCCTTTAATAAATGGGGTCAGGTCTTGAAAGTTGAACAGACTACAGCCTGCTTGTCTTTGTGCGGAATAAAGTAAATGGGGCAGAGTAAACATACAGTACAGTATATTTACTCTGACCCCATTTATTCTCTCGCCCTATCTAGGCGTCCAGAAGAAGACCTCCCAGTCGCGGAGCGGTTCCGGGCCACCGACTGCCCTGTCCATCGGCATGCCCCCCTTGGCCGAGTACTGCTCGAGCAAGGGTATGCGTGCGTCACCTATAACCTCGGTGGCCTCCATCGCATATGTCGCGTCGCCAATGCGCAGCCATCCGTCACCACCACGGTCCCTCACGCGCTGCGCCCAGTACCCTCCGTCCGGGCGGGTGGCTGTAATCACGCCTTCCGGAGTGCCAACATACGACAGATAGACGACCACCGGCGGGAAGCCACTTTGCTTCATGAGCAAGGGGCCCGAGATATCATTGAGCGGTGTGAAGTCGCCAGGGGCCGGAGTATCCGTCCCTCCGATGATCACCCCGGGCGTACGAGAAAGTCCCTGGTTGCCGAGATACGGCGCCGTGAACATCCAGCTCAGCACTCCGACCAGTAGTACCACTCCGGTCGCGATCCCGGTGATCTTACACTTGCTCATTGAGCTTCCTCCGTGTTGGTGTTTAAGAAGCACAAACAGGATAAATGGGGTCAGAGTAAAAATACAGTCTTTTTACTCTGAAGTTCCCCCATTTGTTACAATCACCGCCGGCTACTGGAGCCCATCGGCAACATTTCCCCGGCGGAGTTGGAAATGTCGTATTATCGCTAATTGGAAGAGTCAGCCATGGCGGCATGGCTCAATCTATCGAGTCTCCCCAATACCCGAGGTGATTCATATGCTAGCTAGAGTTATGGCGATGATTATTTTGGGTTATGCTGCTATCGGCATACTCATCTGCTAATACGTTTATTTCATTAACTCTAAAAAATGAGGCAGTAACTAATGAAGAGTAAATTTTACAGTTATGTAATTTCAGTTCTACTTCTTTT
>PCCP01000109.1 GCA_002731775.1 Gammaproteobacteria bacterium | reverse complement strand
TGTTTGTACACCACTTGCTCCAAAGACTGGGAAATTTCCTAAGTCTTTGAAGTAGTTAGCTAAAGAATTTGGCACGCCCAGAGAGATTCGAACTCCCGACCAACTGGTTCGAAGCCAGTTACTCTATCCAGCTGAGCTATGGGCGCATGGATTGTGAATTATATACAACTCGCGACCGAGGGTCACTGTGTCGCTGTCGCTAGCTTCAATTCTTGTACATCGTTGGTTCTGGCGAGGGCGGCACTTACTGAGGTATCCAGATTGCGCAGGGTCGCGCTTAGTAAGATAAAGGCAATTACCACGATCACCAAAATCACGCTGGCGCCGAAGATGGCATTTGCCGCACCAATGCGGTCCGCGGCTATGGCCATGGGAAATACACCAATCGGGGTGAGGCCGAAGGAAAGCATCATGAAGCTGCTCATGCGGCCTCTTACCTTATCGTGTACCAGCAGCTGGATGGCTGCGTTGTTGACGGTCTGACTGGCGCTGACACACATATTGGCCAGCAGTAGTGGGATGAATGCCAGGTAGAAATTAGTGACCCGCGTGGTAATGGCCAGGAAGATACCGAAGGCGATGGTGCAAGCTATCATCAGATGCAGGCGTTGTGCCCTGTCACCTCGGCGCAGAATCCAGATAGAGCCAAGCACACCGCCGATGCCGCCCACGGCCATCAATGTGCCCACGCCGCGTTCTCCCACTTGCCAGAGTTGTTCTGCCAGCACGATGAGGATGCTTTGAAATGGCATGGCAAGAAACATGGGTATCAGACCAAAAGCGAGGCAAGTAAGTACTGGTCGGTTGTTGCGGATATAACTGAAGCCTTCACCGATGTCTGCCAGCAGGGCTTTTTTCGGCTCATTTTTATCTGCTGAATGACTGTGCTTCACACCAAACATGCACAACACCGCACAGGCATAGAAAGACACCGAGAGCACATAGGCGCCAGTAACCGAGAAACTGGCAATAACCAGGCCCATCACCGCAGGTCCTACTACCCGGCTGAGATTCATGATGCCGGCACCGAATGCCATTGCACTTTGCAGCAAATTGGGTCCCACGACGGTCACCGTGATCGCCATGCGCGCCGGCATGATGAATGGAAAGGCGCAACCAGCAATGAAGGCGGTACAAAGCATATGCCAGAACTGCAATTGATTGCTCAAAAGCAGAAGCAGGATGATAATGTCGTTCAGAGTAATCAGGCATTGCCCAATGATCACCAATTGACGCCGTTCAACACGGTCGGTAATTGCCCCACCTATCACCGATGCGAAGATCATGGGGATGGCCACTACCAGGTTTACGTAGGCCAGCGACGTCGCCTGGCCGGTGAGATCCCAGGCCAGAATCGTACGAGTGAGCATCTGCCCCTGCATAGCGAAGAAAAATGCCACGTTGCCGAAAAATAACCAGCGGAATTGGACTATGGAGAAAACCGAAAATGCACTACTTTTAGCAGGGACCGGCGCGGCGGGAGAGGAAGAGATAAAGCATGCTCCTTTTAAAGTGCGCGAATTATAGCCTAAGCATGGGCAAATTAATCCTAAGCCCTCTCAAGCGCGGCAGTTTCCGACCCGAAACCCGTTTAAGCCAGCACTTCAAGCGGATTCATTTGGGGGGAATGAAAAATGACGGATTGACGGCGCGGGATGGAGCAGCACCTGAAACTCAGGCAGGCACCAATTTTTCGACTGCAGCATAAGCTCCGATCAAGAGAATACTGGAAGTAGTGGAGTGGCTAACTCGGCGGAGAATTTTGATCTATAAAAAACAAGATACTACACCCACTACCTGGCAACCTTGCTACATCTCGGTCAGGGATTTAATGAGGCCGTGGCGCCCAGCGATGAAATGATGTAGACGCCAGCGCCAAAGCCGGTCAAAGCGGATTCAGGGAACCCGGCAAAACCGGGGAAATACCCCGGACGGAGAAAAGCGCGACAGGCAAAACCTACCGCGCTTTTTGATTCGCTGGCTCCGGTTTCTATCTATTGTTCTGAAAGAACACGGAATTGATAAAATTGTAGTCAGTCGCCGCAGCGAACAGATGGCAATCACGGCAGAATGTAGCCAGACCGGAGTCGCCGGTTCCGCGCGCATCATCGGGTCTGACGTATTCCCAGTCACCGGTTGCAGGAGATTGACCGGCGGCCAATTTGATCATGACGGTCAATTCAACATTTCTTCGAGCGTCCAGTGCAGCCTCGTTGCTAAAGCTTTCCTTCAGCAGAATGGTTCCTTCAGGATAGGGATAACTCGCGCTGCTGCGATTTACAGCTTCACCAGTAGAATTCACATATATCTGCCGATAGCCCCTGGTGCTGGCGTGAACACCCCCGAGAAACCCGGTTGGATCTCCGGTCGTTGCTTCGGGAGTCACCTTGTACCAAGACAGATAGTTGTCCCAGGCACTGGCATCTGCGCCCAACTGTGGTGAAGTTGACATACAGGCGGATCAAATAGCCAACACAGCTGCTGTAATTATGAACTTGAGTTTCATGGTTGTTCCTCAATGACTCTTTTAGTTTAAAAAGCGGAGCAACACATCTAAATCCAAATGCCTAATTGGATTCAGTTGCATCCATCTCCTTTAACGATCGAATATAATTCACCAGGTGCCAGCGTTCATCATCATCAACAATGCCGTTCCAGGCGGGCATTGCTACTCTGGTCTCGCCTATCTTCCAATACAAGGCGCCGTCGGACTGGTCCTGGACTTCATAGGCGAAGCTTGGGGGAGATAGGTAGGAACACAGTACTGAAACCAGCACCAATGGCATGAAAACTGCGCTGTCTTGACGAAACCACTTCATGATTTTTCTCTTTCTCTGGTGAATTCAAATTTTCATTGCTACTAGAGATCGTGTTAGTGGGGTTTATATTTCATAACCGCATAAGAATTGTTATCTATTTTTATTTCCGCTCGGCATTGGCGACCGTGAAATCCGTTTTAAGCAGCATCAACAGGTTGGAATATCGACGAGCAAGGCCACTTCAAACCCATTATTCGCGAATTCAGAATCTCCAGATTTTCCAGAAAATACAATCCATTAGGGTCGCGGGCCTGGCCCTTGAGGAGTTTTCCCGAAGCCACTGGAATATTTTCCGCCTCTTTGCTTGGTCGATGTTTGCAAATAATACTGGCTTTATATACAGTGTTTCATTCACCCCGCCAATACTGCAAAATTCCTTGGGCACAGGCAGCACATAAGCCCCGATGATTAACAAGGTGCTGGTGAGATCTCGGAATTAGAGAAGTAATAGAAATGACAAATCGCTGTTGGTGGCCAGGCGCCGACCCCCTGTACGTGAGCTATCATGATGAGGAATGGGGTGAGCCCATACATGACGAGCGACTGCTGTTCGAGTTCATTTGTCTCGAAGGCCAACAGGCCGGCTTGAGCTGGATTACGGTTTTGAAAAAGCGCGAGCACTACCGCAAATGTTTCAAAAACTTTGAGATTGAAAAAACGGCCAGGCTCACCGACAAGACAATCGAAAAATTATTACTGGATAAAGGTTTGATTCGCAATCGACTGAAGCTCTACTCCATCCGCAGCAATGCACAGGCACTGCTGAAGGTGCAGGAAGAATTCGGTAGTTTTGACAAGTTCATCTGGTCATTCGTGGGTGGGAAAACCCTCGATGGCAAACGCAAAAAGCCAAAAGACGTGCCGGCAAACACCGCAGAGAGTGATTCCATGTCAAAAGCTTTGAAGAAGCGTGGTTTCAAATTTATCGGTAGCACAATTTGTTATGCTTTTATGCAGGCCGCGGGCCTGGTCAATGACCACACCAGTAATTGTTATCGCTACAAGGAATTAAAAAACTAATTTTTACCCGGGCGCGGAATCAGGGTGTTCGGCTACACCTGCACCTGTCTTTAATTTTAAGCAAACGAAGAAGAGGGAGAGAAGCATGATTGGATATGTAACACTTGGAACTAATGATTTGGAAAAATCCGCTGCGTTCTATGATGCGCTGTTGGCAGAACTAGGCGCAAAACGCTTTATGGAGATGGAAAATTTTATTGCCTGGACTAGTGGCCCAAGTGGCTGCGGCCTGGGAATCACCAGGCCACACGACGGCGATGCGGCATGTGTCGGCAATGGGGTGATGGTTGCATTGGCTGCAGATAGCCCGGAGAAGGTAGACGCAGTTTATGCAAAAGCGATCGAGCTAGGCGCTCAGGACGAAGGTCCTGCCGGGCCTCGTGGCGATACTTTTTATGCTGGCTATTTCCGTGATCCCGATGGTAACAAGCTAAACGTTTTCTGCATGACACAAGCAGAAGAATAGTTTTGAATTGAAGTCAAAAAAGGTGTTGGAGTTATACTCCAACACCTTTTTTTTGCAAATCATCAAATTGCTTTCGGCGTCTACTTTCCCTGTACTACTTCGTTACGCAATATTCCGACAGCGGACAGTTCCACTTCATAAACATCACCTGGCACCATGGCCCGCGTGCTGCCCATGGTTCCTGACCAGATCAGATCGCCAGGCTCTAGTGTGAAATAGGTCGAAATATAACTGACCATTTCTTCCATGCCAAAGATTAAATCAGAGGTATTCCCACCTTGCACCACTTCACCGTTGTGACGACCGGTTATTTGAATATTTTTGTAGTCTGCACCTTGCACCAGCACTGGCCCAACGGCATTAAATCCGCGCGAACCTTTTGCCCGCACCCACTGAATATCGCCACCCTGCCACGCTCGCTCGCTGACGTCGTTGCCAGCGGTAACTCCGAATATGTATTCGTGGGCGTCTTCGACGGATACATTTTCAGCACGCTTGCCAATGACGATAGCCATTTCGGCTTCATAGTGCAGGTTGCGGGATTCAGCCGGCCGCACGATTGGATCTTCCGGGCCAATTATAGAACTGGCAGGAACGATAAAGAGACCGGGGAACTCGGCGGGATCGCCGCTGATGTGGCTACGAAAATTAAATGCCGTCATGAACACCAGAGTAGGGTCAACCGGTGCTTCGAGTTTGACGTCTTCGCGCTGCACTTTTTCGCCAGTGTGCACCAGGCCGTTATAGGGCGCGTTGGCTAATTCATAGATTCCATCGTCGTGAACCATGCCCCAATGAATTTCCCCGCCATCCTCGGAATAACGGACGAATGTCTGAGCACCAGCCGTAAAGCTGCACAGCAAAAATAGGCTTGCCGCAATCGCGATTATGAAACGATTCATTTCGAACCTCCTGCTTGAAGTCTTAATTTTGAATTAGGGAGCCCATTCGAATTAAATGGGAGAGGAGATGCTACGCTGCTTGCCGGGCATGGTCAACCGGATGTAGATGCTCTAAAAATGAGCCTAAGTGGCTTCGCCTTCGTGTCGAAGTCGCGCAAAAGCGATGGAATTCAACTCCGTCGCTCTATCACCAAACACTATCTTATGCAGGGTGTCTATTAAAGTTTCCTGAAAATCATCCGCGTGCAGATAAGCTGCAACATTGCCATCAATTGGATCCAGCGCCAGTGTTTTCAAATCCAGCCGATGGTCTTCGGTAATAATAATTACCGGCGTGAAATTTCGCAGGGGGCTGCGCTTTTCTTCACTGCGTATGCGAAACAGTAATTGATCCCTGGGCTTTTTATAACTGTTCCAGCCAGTAATGACGCAAGATAATTTATTGGTAATAAAACCAAAGGCCCGATCATACTGATGCAGCGCTTCTATTGCATTAGTTTCATTATAGGTATTTATTGCAGTATACAAGCCGGTCTTGCCGATAAGTGTCGCACTCTCATCCACCAGGGTATTATTCAGATCATATAAAAGAACTACCGGTTTTAAACTCATAACAGTTTCTTATTGAGATTCGTCGATTTCTCTGATGTCAACTCGACTTGAAAATTATGTTGGCAGAAATATCGTCCCGGATTGTGCGAGTTGCATTTGCCGGTACCGACGTATCTTCATAGCCAAAACTAATACCGAACAATATCTTGGTATCATCCTGGATATCAAACGCCGCCCTGACCATGTCCGGGTAATTGCGCATAGTACCCATGGGGCAGCTATGCAAGCCGAATGCTACCATAGTTAGCATCAAGGTCTGGGCAAACATGCCCACATCCACCGCCACGGTAGTACCAAACTCAGGATCCATACCGAGAAACGCGATATAGGGCGCATCGAAGAATTCGAAATTTCGCAACACCGCTCGCATGCGGCCTTCCTTATCATCTTTTCCTATACCCATCTTCGAGTACAGGGCAATAGCGCAATCCACCTGGCGAACCCTGTAGTCTCCCTCAAAATTTCCTCGATAGGCGTAGTCGGGATTCGGCGCGACCGCATTGGCGGTACTCTCCCGCATTTGCTGCCTAAGCTCCTGCTTGAGTTTGCCCGATGCGACATAAACTTTCCAGGGCTGTACGTTGCAATTGGAGGGCGCCATCTGGGCAATCTCAAAAATTCGATTCAGCACCTCCTGGGGCACCTCTCTGTCCAGAAAACCCCGTACTGAGCGACGCGTGGCCACTGCATCGATTAAACGCATGTCCGGGTCGGTTACCGCTGCTTCTGTCTTCATGTTGTTCATATTTCTGTCCATTAATTTAAGTCATCTAGTAGATCGTCACTCACTTAGAACGATTCTGCGGTGACGCTCTGTGGCACCACCGATGATTACTACGTTTTTTCCAGCCAGAGCGATCGCTGTTATCCTCAGCCCATTAAACGCCCTTAGCGCAGATTAGAAAACCCGTCCCGGATTCAGTATGCCCCGGGGATCCATGGTGTGCTTGAGCGCCTTCATCAAACCGATCTCTGCCTCAGATTTACTATAGGCTAAGAACTGTTTCTTCATCAGGCCGATGCCGTGCTCCGCCGACACCGCCCCCTGCAATTCCTGAATCAGGCCATAAATGATTTCATCGATTTGCAGGTGATGGTCCTCGGTATCCGGTCCAACATTGATAATGATGTGCACATTGCCGTCGCCGATGTGTCCAAATAGCCCAAATATAGCAGTTGGCCACTGGGCCCGCAGTCGGGCTTCAACTTCTTCACCGAAATAACCCATATCGTCAATATTCAGACTGACGTCATAGGTGTGCATTGGCCCGACGCTGTGATAAATCTCTGCCGCTGCGTCGCGAACGGTCCAGAGGCTTTTTATCTTGGAAATTGAATCCGCCAGTACCACTTCATCCACCAATTTTTGTTCCGAGGCTGTGTTCAACACGTTAATGAACAGTTCGGTATCCTTCTCGGCATCGGACCCCATGCTTTCTATCAATACATAAAATGCATGATGCTCTGGAAGCGGCACGGTGGCGTGGGCAGCATGTTCATCGATGAGCTTGTAAGTGTTTTGCCAAATTACCTCGAAAGCACTGAGGTTGGAGCCCAGCTTGGCTTGCATATGTACTAACAAATCGGCCACTTTATCGAAGCTTTCCACCCCACACATGGCAACTGCCTGGCTATTGGGTTTTGCTGCAAGTTTTAACACCGCACGGGTAATCAAACCCAGGGTGCCTTCGCTGCCGATAAATAATTGCTTGAGGTCATAGCCGGTATTGTTTTTGCGCAGCTTGTGTAGCCCATCGATGATGGTGCCATCTGCAAGTACAGCCTCGATCCCAATGACAAGCTCTCTGGCCATACCGTAGCGAATTACCCGATTGCCACCGGCATTGGTAGAAAGATTTCCACCGATAGTACAACTGCCCCGGGCGCCGAGATCGAGGGGAAATAGCAGGCCATTGGCATCTGCCTGTTCCTGGATTGTTTGCAGTTCCACCCCCGCCTCTACCGTCATGGTGCTGGAAAACCGGTCTACTTCCAGGATTTCCTTCATGCGTTCAAAGCTCAGGGATATTTCCCCCTGCAGTGGTGCCGCCGCGGACACCAGGCCGGTCATGCCGCCCTGTGGTGCGATCGACTGCCCGAGAGCATGGCAGGCCTTCAGAATTGCCGAGACTTGTTGGGTATCACTGGGGCGCAGTAGCAGAGCCGGCACAATAGCACGTGCTCCCATCACGTCCTGGTAGTTCTTCGTCGCAATGTCGTCGCCTTCGCGAAATCCGGATGGACCCACAATAGCCTTCAATTGCTCTATCAACGCCGCCTGTGCAGCAGGCTCAATCGCGCCCATGTCTAAAATCATCCGCAGCAAAAATCCACGGGAGTTTAGCATATTCACCCACGCAGACGAGATGCAGATGAGCACAGCTGGTAAATTGCTCTCAAGCAAATCATCGTGGGAGTCAAGCATGGCGTCATTTGCAACCGTTCCGTTTTGCGCAGAACTAGAGTAAATTAGAGTAGCGCTATTAACCCGGATGAGCTGATGTGCCTCTTAGATTGGAGCGAGCTTTGTCCAAAAGGGGTCTGATGACGTACAATATAATTATCAGGCGGCCAAGTATTGAAAACTCAGGAGAGCATCAAGATGAACCACATAATACGCTCCTGCATGGACGCTTTGGCAAATCCCGCAACTCAGCTTCGAAGCTGGCTAGTCGTTCTATTCCTTTGTTTCCACTCCAGTGTGACCTTTGCAGCTGAGCGGGCGATAGAAATTATCGACAGTATGGAGGCGCTTTACCAGGGCACCTCCAGTAGCGCGAAAATGACCATGATCGTGGAAACTCCGCAATACCGGCGCACCATGGAAATGCAGTACAGCTCGATGGGAACGGAGAATTCCTTTATTCGAATTCTGTCTCCGCGCAAAGATCGGGGCATCGCCACCCTGAAACTGGATATGGAGATGTGGAATTACCTGCCCAAGATTAACAAGGTAATTAAGGTGCCCCCCTCGATGATGATGGGATCATGGATGGGTAGTGATTTCACCAATGACGACCTGGTCAAGCAAACCACCCTCACCGACGAGTACACGCTTACGCTGGAAGAAACCGACGAGCTGTACACAATAATTCTGGTGCCGAAGACGGAAACGGTAACGGTATGGGGCAAGATCGACTATGTTGTTAATAAACAGTATATGGTGCCAGTGGCGCAAAATTTCTATGATGACAATGGCGAGTTAGTTCGGAAGCTCGAATTTACGGACCTGAAAGAATATTCCGGCAGAATGATCCCTTCGAGGCTGGAAATGATTCCGATGAACAGGGAAGGTCATAAAACCATCATCATCTATGACGACCTGCAGTTTGACCCGCCAGATGTTGATGAATCGATCTTCACGCTTCGAAACCTCAGATCTCGATTCTAGGGACCTCTGATGCTGTTGTTAAAACTTGCCTTTCGCAATATCTTCCGTCAACGCCGTCGGTCCTTACTGACCGCCCTCAGCCTGGGCGGTGGGTATATCTTGTGTGTCTTCAGCTTCTCCCTCAGCGAGGGTAGTTACAATAGCGCCATCTCCTTTTTTATACTGGACCATACCGGCCATATTCAAATCCATCAAGACGACTATCTGCTAAGACCGAAGATACATAAAACTATAGATGACCCACAGGGACTGAGCGAATTACTCGACGCCAACGATGAAATTATCAGTCACACCCTGCGTGTGTTTGCCCCCGCTATCGCCTATTCAGACACGGACAATGCTCCAGCTCGGGTGATTGGTGTGGCGCTGGAACGAGAGAGAAGCACCAGCACGCTGGCTGTGAAAATCTCAGCCGGGGTATATATCGACGATACGCTAGACGCCGAAGGGTATTATTCGGCAATGATCGGGGCCGGGATTGCCAATAACCTGAATATTGGCCTCGACGATGAACTCATCCTCATCTCCCAGGGTGCGGACGGCTCTATAGCCAATGACATCTATATCGTCAGGGCAATTGTCGGCGACCGAACCTCTCCAGACAGAGCGACCGTGTTCCTGCCGCTAATCGCCGCGCAGGAATTCCTTAGCATGTACGATTCAGTGCATGAGATTTCCATCCTGTTGCAAGATGATGGCGCAGCACGATCGGTAGCCACATCACTACAGGAACAGCTACCGGAATTATCGGTAGCGCCATGGCAAGTTGTGGAGTCAACTTTCTACCAATCCATGCAAACAGACAAGCAGGGCAACGTTTTCTTCATGGGATTCATCATATTTATAGTA
Organism: Gammaproteobacteria bacterium; assembly: GCA_002731775.1. GTDB lineage: Bacteria > Pseudomonadota > Gammaproteobacteria > Pseudomonadales > Pseudohongiellaceae > UBA9145. Next base: position 5,129 of record PCCP01000109.1, on the reverse strand, counting down.
TTCATTGGCGTGCTTAATACCGTTCTTATGTCCGTGCTGGAGCGTACTCGAGAGTTCGGAGTGCTCAAGGCAATTGGCAGTAGGCCATTCAAGATTGCGCTAATGATTACCTGCGAGACCAGCTTACTGGCATCCCTTAGTTTAATCGCCGGACTCCTGGTCTCCGTGCCATTCACCGCCTGGTTCACCTCTGTCGGTTTTGAGCTTGCCGAACCCATGGATATTGGCGGTATAGTGATGAGCCACATGACCGGCGAAATGTCCCTATATGTGTTTGCAACGCCGCTGCTGCTAATAATATTTTTCGCCATTACTATAAGTATTCCAGCCGGCATAAGAGCCGCGCGAATATCACCCACCGAAGCCATGCGGAGTCACTGATGCTAACGATTAAGCTGGCGTTTCGAAATTTGTTTCGCAATACGCGCCGCACCATCCTGACTGTCATGCTGATTGCGCTTAGCCTGACCGCCCTAATCGCGGTCGATGGAGTCATGCGGGGCATGCTCACCCTGTTGGTGGATAATGTCACTGGCACCCTCAGCGGCGATGCACAAGTTCACCGGGTTGGTTATCGGGAAAACCTGGACGTCGACCTTTTCATGGAAAACTCTGGGTCAATTGAGCAGACGCTGCAACAAGATACGTCCCTGCGATCCTTCAGCCCGCGAGTGATTAGCGGCGCCATGATTTCATCCACTTATAATGTTGCCGCAGGCATACTCTATGGCATCGATGCGGAGCGAGAACAGGCCAACAGCAAGGTAAAAGCGGCGGTGATGCGCGGGGAATATCTTAGCGGTGGGGACAATGAATTGCTGATTGGCCACTCCCTGGCTGATCTGCTGGAAACAGACCTGGGAGACCGCATAGTACTGACACTTTCCGAAGCCACTACCGGTGAACTCGCCCAGGCCTTATTCAGAATCTCGGGCATCCTGGATTTTGGTGTGCGCGAGCTGGACGATAATTTCGTTTTCATCAATATCGCCTCGGCGCGTAAAACCCTGGCAATGACAGACCAGCAAACCCATGAATTCGTACTCACATTCTTGAATCCGGAGGATGCAGAAAACCCCGAGCACGGGATTTTTCAACAATTTAATAATACAGAGATTGAGGCTTTGAGCTGGCTGGATCTAAACAAAGAGATTAGTTTCATCATTGAATTAATGGCCTATTCGTCTTTGATGATCGGCGCGGTACTCTTTCTGCTGGCATCGCTTGGCGTAATCAATTCCATATTTATGTCAATCTACGAACGCATCTACGAATTTGGTGTAATCAAAGCCATCGGTACCCGTCCATCCGAAATCGTTCGACTTATACTTTGGGAGGCTTTACTGCTGGCACTCATTAGTTGCGTAATCGGTATGCTGCTGGGTTTTGCAGTTGGCAGCTGGACCGCAACTAATGGACTCGGCGGCTTGGGCGAGATCGAGTTTTCCGGTATCACCCTTGGGAACAACATATTAGGTGAATTTCACATCTCTCAGTTCACCACCTTTCCTTTTTTTGCGGTGCTACTAACCCTGGCCGCCGCGCTTTATCCCGCGAGGTTTGCTGCCAAAATTGTTCCCTCGGAAGCACTACAGCGAAGTCTTTAGGAGTTTGTATGACAGCCGTAATCTCAACCTTTGAAGTTTGTCGCTATTTCGGTGACGACCAGGAAACCATGGTTAAAGCCGTGGACCGGGTTTCCATAGAAATCGAACGAGGAGAGTTTACCGCTATCGTAGGTCCTTCCGGCTCAGGTAAAACCACCCTATTGCATTTGTTGGGAGGGCTGGACAATCCAACTTCCGGTTCCGTGGAATTATCCGGTGCCAACATTGCTGATATGTCGGGTGCGACGCTTTCTGATTTTCGACGGGATCATATCGGATTTATCTTCCAAGCCTACAACCTGATTCCGGTGTTTTCCGCCGAAGAGAACATAGAATACATCATGTTGCTTCAAGGTGTTGACGCCTCGGAAAGAAAGCGCCGGGTTGCCGATATGCTGCAGCAGATTGGTCTTGAAGGGCTGGGAAATCGTCGCCCCAATAAACTCTCCGGCGGGCAGCAGCAACGGGTTGCAATTGCTCGGGCCATGGTTTCTCATCCGCAGATTATCCTCGCCGATGAACCCACTGCCAATCTCGACTCCAAGAACGGAATCGCCCTGCTTGATCTTATGAAAGAGCTAAATCAACAGTCCAAGATGACCTTTGTGTTCTCAACCCATGATGAAAAGATCATGAGCAGAGCCAGCCGACTTATTCATATGCACGACGGGGAAATAGAACTGGATGAATTAAGATAATCTATGCGCGGTATTTTTGTAGCCCTTATATTTTTTTGTTTGACCGGTGCTGGTTCTCACGCATTTGGTCAGATCAACTTCTCTGGGTATCTGAAAAACTATACTGTTATCCAGGATGCAATTAACAACGGTCCACTTCAATTCGATCGCAGCTACAGAATGCAAAACAGCGGTCGTTTCATGCTAGATGCCTTTAATGGCAACCAGGTCTGGCAATTACATTATGAGGTGGGTCTGGATTCTACTTCAGAGTTACAACGCATTGGAGAGTCGTTCCTGACTCCTGCGCGCCAAAGCTACCGACTTACCGACTTGGGATCAACAATCGGTCCCAGCGGTAAAAAAAATATCGTACCCCAAAACCTGGACCGCTTTAATGTGCAATTTCAGCTGGAGAGCGGCGATCTAACCATTGGTCGACAGGCAATAACTTTTGGCTCTGCCAGAATAATCAATCCTACCGACGTGTTCTTGCCGTTCGATGTGAGGACTCTAAACACAGAGTACCGAATCGGCATCGATGCGGTACGCTTCCAAAAGCCTATGGGTCAGCTTGGCGAGATTGATATGGGTGTTATCCTTGGTGCCGATGGCAAACCGGAGAATTCAGCTATATTTTTTCAGCTGCTCACCAATGTATCCGGCAGTGACTATCAATTCACAGCCATGCGCTTCGCCGAACAAAACCTGATTGGCGCCGGTATCCAGTCCGCATTGGGAGAGCTTGGTTTTTGGCTGGAGGCGGCCTATGTTAGCGGTGATGAAGACTACGCCCGGGCTTCTATCGGCGTGGACTATGCCTTCAGCGAACGAGTATTTGGCATGATTGAATATCACTTCAATGGCGCCGGTTCAAGTAATCCCGATAACTATCTTGAGCAACTGGATGACACCGCATATTCAGCAGGTGGTGTTTTTTTGCTGGGTAAAAACTACCTGATTCCAGTTATCAGCTGGCAACAGAGCACATTGCTCACCCTCTCACTGCAAACTCTTGCGAATTTGGACGACGGCTCCATGTTTCTCAGCATGAACGCCGAATACAGCCTGTCAGACAATCTGTATATGGGACTGGGTTACCATCATTTTATCGGAGAAGACTTTAACTTTTTCAATGAAATTCCGAATGACACCCTGTTTGAATTTGGCTCTGAGTATGGCAGCAATCCGGATTCGATTTTCGTAAGCTTACGCTACTATTTTTAGTTTCGTCTACTTATGGCATGGCGATTGGCAAGGTGGGAATGGTCTAAGCTTTTGTAAAAAGAAGATTAATCCTGCCTTGCTCGTCACATTGCAGGATGCATTTTAGCACCACGCAATGGGTAGCTGTATGCATTGAGCGGCACCAGGGATCGGTGTAAATATTTTAGCAGCCGATTGCAGCTAACCCTTAAGCTATCGATCGAAGATTTCTCTGTCGAACTCCCCTTCCCAGTTGGCCACCGCCGTAGACACGGAAAGGTCTCCCGCGATATTGACACTGGTTCGCAACATATCCAGTGGTCTATCGATAGCGAATATAAACCCTATAACAAGGCCAATTTGTTCCGGTGCCATACCGATGGCATCCATCACCGCCGACATCAGAAATATGGAGGCCCCCGGAACGGCGGCAGTACCCACCGACACCAAGGTAGTAGAACCCGCAATTAATAAATAATCGGTCAGACTCAGGGGGATATCAAATGCCTGAGCTGCGAACACCGAGACGATTCCTACATATAAGGCTGTACCATCCATATTGATCGTTGCCCCTAAGGGCAGCACTGTGGAAGCCACAACTGGCTTAATTCCAAGTTTTTCTTCCGCCACCGACATCGAAACTGGCAAGGCTGCCAAGCTGGAAGATGTGGAGAATGCGACCAGCATGGCGTCGCGTGCTCCACTAAAGAACATGTATGGAGAAAGCTTAAGCGTGAAATGCATTATCAATACACCATGCACAATGATCAGATGTGCGACGCAGCCAATAACCACGGCGACCGCGAGCGTAAACAAACTCGAAAGTGCCTCCACACCTTGAGTTCCTGTAGCGACAGCAATCAAGGAGAACGCACCAAACGGTGCAACTTCCATAACCCAATGCGTAATGCGAAGCATCATCTCTGAGCTCGAATCCATAAGATCTGCTACCGGCCTGCCTTTCTCGCCGAGGGTAAGCAGGCTCACGCCTACCAGTAGCGCAAAGAAAATTATCGCCAGTATATTGCCTTCGGCCAGTGCTGCGATGGGATTGGAAGGCACGATACTCAGCAATCTATCCGTAAGGGGCATAGCCTCCTGTACTTCACCGGGAATTGCACTCGAAAAATCGACACCAACACCGGGTTGTAATATCGCTGCCAGGATCAGGCCGATTGTGATCGCAGCCAGTGTGGTGCCCATATAAATAGCGAGGGTCCTCACCCCAAGAGAGCCCAATTTGCTGGGATCCCCCATAGAAACAACACCGGAAATCAAGGTAACGAATACCAAGGGCACTACTACCATCCGAATCAGGCGGATAAATAGCGTTCCCACCCAGGCGATACTTTCCGTACCCGGCCCCCATATCATGCCAACGATCACACCGAGTACTAAAGCAGCCAGTATGCGTTTCCACAGAGCTATCTCGAACCACTTCCCCATTTAACTTCTCCACCATCGCAGAAACGCGAATAATGTTGTTTCCAGTTTTGATTGCTGACAGATTGTAATTTTGCAGTAGGTCGACTGCGCCCTGCCATTTATAGCTTGCTAGGAGACTATAGAAATTCATACCATAGTGCCAGTACTTGACCGGGGATTAACAGGATCGAGCAATGGCGAAATGGATCCAAGG
>PCCP01000022.1 GCA_002731775.1 Gammaproteobacteria bacterium | reverse complement strand
GTCCAGTTTGGTGGCGTGCCAGTTCATGACGCCGCCGCTACGTCTGTTCCAGAAACTCGACCCAATTACCGTCCGGGTCTTCGACCATCGAAATACGAACGCCAGGGCGCACATCCATGAGGGCAACCGGAACTTTGTAGCCGGCCTCGCTGCACTGGGCTGTGAGCGCTTCAAGGTTATCGATAGAGATAGTCCAGTACCGGTAACCCGTTGCTCCTGCAACACCACCGGGAGGCGCAACCGCTGCGGGCTCTTTTGCCTGTACCAAAATTTTTATGACCGATTCGCCGGCAAGAAGCCTATGCATAGTGGTTCCACCGGGCATGTCGATCTTGGCCTGGTAGGGCAAGCCAACGACATCTCGGTAAAAGGTCAGCATTGGTTCTATGTTTGTAGTGATAATGCCAAAATCAATGCTGGATTTTGTAATGCTTATAGCCATGTGATGCCCTCAATCGGTTTAGATAGGTAGCATAGCGCATCGATGGCCAGGCGATCACTAATTTGGTACCCCATCAGCCGGGTGCTCCGTTGTGCTTACACTTCAAACTGAAAGTGCTTTCCTTTTCTAACGACTTTTCCTGCAGATGGCGTTGCGAAATGGGTACCAAAGACCAGCAGTTCCTCGTCGGCGAATTTTTCAAGACTTTCCACTCTGGTCTTTTGAGCTATGGGAGTATCCCAGTCAGCGGAACATTCCCAGTAAGGTTCTGCCATCTGGCAGGGGTGGTGCAGGAAGTCACCGGTAATGACGGCTTTTTCGCCTTTGGATTCGATGCGAACACTCACGTGACCGGGCGTGTGGCCGGGTGTCGGTTCTAATTTCACCTCGTCGCAAATTTGTTCATTCACCTCAACGAAACGTACGAGACCTGCGTCAATGACAGGTTGAATAGAGTCTACGATGAATTCGTTGTACATCGGATTGGAACGTTGGTCGTCGGTGTACTTCCATTCTTCCCGGCCGAAGATGTACTCAGCATTTTCGAACGTAGGTATCCATTTGCCATCAACCAGTTGAGTGTTCCAGCCGACGTGGTCGGTATGCAAGTGAGTGCACAGGACCATATCGATTGATTCCGGTGGGTAACCGGCGTCGGTGATGTCCTCAACGAACCTGGTTTGCAGGTGCCCCCAGGACTTGATGGCCCGCTCCTTATCGTTCCCAAGGCAGGTATCAACCACGATGGTTTTTGTTGGCGTCTCTAAAACAAGCGCATGAATGCTGATGATGCAATTGCCATCTTCATCTGCAAAATGGGGTTGTAACCATGGCATCGCCTGTATATTTTCCTTCGTGGCATCGGGTAACAGAAACATAGGGCCTGCACTCTCTCCCTCCAGGATGCGTGTGATCTTCACATCACCAATTTGCCAATGGTTGTTTGGCATTCTCTGGCTCCTCTCTTAGCTTTCTTCAGCTGCAAACTGGGCATAAGCTTCTGCGGTGCCTGCAGCCATTTTGTCGCCGTCGAACGGGATCGACATCTCCGGGGTAAATTCGAGAACTATTCGCTCGGGTGTATCAAGGAATTTTACGAACAATTCCGGTTTCAGGTCTTTGGTGAAAGCATTGCCGTCGTCTTTTGACATGGCCATACCCATCGCCAGCAGGTTATAAAACCAGTGTTTGGTTTTTTCGTCATCATGGATCACCGTATGGCCTTTATAGGTGACTGTTTTACCACCACCCATATGGGTGCCCTTGCTGGTGAACACGCAGGAAGAACGCCCGTCTCGCGCGATCGCCTTGATTCGAACCCGCTCTTTAGTTGCGGTCATCCAGATTTTTCCATCGACAGGCACGTACGCTGTGATGACGCCAATCGGATGGCCCGCCTTGTTGGCCCAGATAAAAACACATTCACCGGCGCTGTTGATCAACTCCTGCTCACGTTCCGGGTCAAGGCGATACTGCCTCACGTCGTCGTAGTTTTTGGATTGGTCGCTCATGTGATTCTCCGATGCTGAAATTTTTAAATAGAAACAAATAGGAACCAGGCTAGCGCTGGCAGGAAACAGACTGCAATCGCGGTGTAAATAAGCTGGGACCTGAGTACGACGTCTTTATCTACTACTGAAGCGACAGTTGCAAGGAATAGGGCACCCCATGTGGAGAAGGGTGATATGTCGCTAATAGCAGCAGAAATGGCTATTGCTGTTAATAGCCCTGTGCCTTCCTGCCAGCCCGTAATAATGAAGGGGCAGACAGTGGCACCAGCATGCCGATCGCACCAATGGTGGCAGCAAATCCGGCCAACACGAGCACCAGGTGAAAACCAACAGTACTCAAGTACATCGCTAGCGGGGAATAGGCGATAGATAAGTTGATTGCCAGCTGATTGATCACCACACCATAGGGCATAACCTGAAGCCTACCGGTGTGCACTGACATACGATCTTCTTTCTTTCGAAGTGGCCTGCTAGTTCAGTGTCCGTTTGTACAACTCAAACAGAATGTCCCAGACCTTGTTGGCCGCGGGTTCGTCATAGGATGGACGCTGCTTAAAACAGAAGCCGTGTTCAGTGCCGGGATGAGTTTCCAGGGTATAGGTTACATTGTTAGCATCAAGCGACGCGGTAAGGTCAGGAATGACAAAGTCTTCGACATAGGGATCGTGCTCAGCAAACCCAAGGTAGAGTTCTGCGTCGATCTTGTCAGCGAGCAGGTGCGGTGAGTCTGGCTGGTCAGTGACAATTCTTACACCGTACAGCGATGCGGCTGCTTTGATATCAGAGGGGAAGCTACCAGCGGCCGCGACCACGAATTGTCCACTCATGCAGTAACCGACACATCCGATTTTGTCGGTAATAAAGTCGCTGGACTTGCAGTATTCCACTAGGCCTTCGGTATCACGCATCATTAGCTGGTTGGTGAGTGTTGAGCCCATCGCAAACATTTTTTGAAGCTCCTCCTCACCTTTAGAGAGATCAAATCGAACCTTACCTTCGCGGTAATAAAGATCAGGCAAAATGGCGACATAGCCCTGTTCCGCAATATGCCTGCACATATCCCTCAGCTCCTCGCGAATGCCGGGTACATCCATGTAAAACAGTACTGCGGGAAGTACCTCTCCCTCCGGGTGGCAGACAAAACAGTCCATCAAGCCATCGGGCGTTTTGACGTTGACCTGGAATTCCTTCATTTATTTTGTGTCCTGGAAGCGTGAATAGAAGAGTATGCACTAGTGTGACCAATCGAGCGCCCGGCCCTAAATCAGTGTTGTTACGAAGAAGTTTCGACGCGGGTGCCTTGTCGATCTTTTGCGAGCATTAGGTAAAAAGCCGGTACAACAAACAGGGTGAACAATGTTCCGATACCTAGTCCTGTTGCGATTACCAGTCCAATCTGGAATCTGCCTTCAGCGCCAGGCCCAGAGGCGATGAGTAGTGGCACCATCGCCATTAGCATCGCCAGCGTTGTCATCAGGATCGGTCTTAAGCGAACAGAGGCTGCTTCCAGCACGGCATCCAGTTTCGACAGGCACCGCTCTTCTTGCATTCGGTTGGCAAAATCAACAATTAATATCCCATTTTTGGCAATCAGTCCGATCAATGTAATCAGCCCGACCTGCGTGTACAGATTCAAACTCGCAAAACCAAGTGTAATAAAAATCATGGCGCCTGCAATAGACATCGGTACCGAGATCAAAATGATCAGGGGGTCCCGCCAGCTTTCAAATTGCGCCGCAAGTACCAGGTAGATCACCAGTAATGACAGGAAGAACGTCAGTATCAAAGCGCTACCCTGCTGTTTGAATAGCCGCGACTCACCGATGTAATCAAAGCTGAATTCCCTCGGAAACGCGGTTGCTTCGTTTTCCATAAACTGAATCGCCTCGCCAAGCGTAATACCGGGTGCCATGACACCACTGATCGTGACTGAATTGAGCTGTTGGAATTGCCGTCTATTGGTTGGTTGGGTCAGTGTTTCATAGGAGACGAGCCCGGACAGAGGTACCAGATCGCCGGCTTTGGTACGAACATAGTATTGATCCAGCTGTCGGTGATCGCTGCGAAATTGCCGGGCCACCTGTGGAATGACTTCGTAACTTCTTCCCTGAAGAGAAAATCTGTTGATATAGTTACCGCCCAGGAAAGTTGCCAGAGTGATGCCGATATCATCCATGTCGACCCCCAGGTCACCGGCGCTGTTCCTGTCGATAGTGATTTTTGTCTGCGGTAATGTCATGTCCATGGATTTGTCCAGGAACATGAACTTGCCACTTTGCATGGCCTTGCCGATGAGGTCGCCAGCCACATCATTTAGCTGCGCAAAGTCCTGGTCTGAAGTAATAACAAATTGTAGTGGCGCGCCACTGGCTGCGCCGGGCAGTGATGGAAAGGAAAACACAGCTACTTTTATACCGGCAATCGAATTGAATTGGCGCTGAACCTGGGCTTGCAGATCTGTTTGGGTCTTGTCGCGCTCAGCAACGGGGAGGAACCGTATGCCGCCGAAGGATGTCGCTGGTGTTCCACCGCCGCCGATTAAGATGAAGTGTCTGATATGTTCGGGTATGCCTTCAACAATACTGACTAGCTGGCGGATGTATGATGTCGCGTATTCAAGCGTTGCGGTTTCCGGCGCTTTGATTTGAATGTTCACAACCTCTCTGTCTTCGGCCGGAGCCATTTCCGTCTTGCTGGTGGTGAACATAAAAAAGATGCTGATCACAATAGCGGCTGAAAACACAAGGAACACAGGTAAGTACTTAAGTGACGCATGAAGCGCATTCCGATAGATTTTTGCCAGGTGATTGAAAATTGTCTCAACCCTCATTTCAAATTTCTCGGGTTCATCACTGCTGTTCAATACTTTTGATGCCAGCATAGGTGAAAAGACCAGCGCGATAATCCCTGAAATCAAGACAGCGCCAGCAAGAGAGAAGGCAAACTCTGTGAACAGGATGCCTGCAAGCCCGCCCATGAAAGCGATCGGTAGATAAACCGCCAACAGGGTGGTTGTCATTGAGATGATGGGCATGGCCAGTTCTCGTGCTCCGTCCTGCGCAGCGGCCAGCGGTGTCTTCCCCTGTTGAATGTGGCGATGTACGTTCTCCACCACGACAATGGCATCGTCCACGACCAGTCCGATCGCCAGCAGCAACGCCAATAACGTCAGCAGGTTCAGGGAAAACCCGAACAACAGCATGATTAGTCCCGCACCAATCAGAGCCAGTGGGACCGATAGTGCCGGAACAATCGCCGCATGCCAGCTCCCTAGTGACAATAGGATGATGATCAGTACGATTATCATGGCTTCTGCAAGCGTACGCAGCACTTCATTGATGGAATCTTCAATGTATTGGCTCCCATCGTGAACCCGGTATAGCTTTAGTGAGGCCGGCAGTTGGCGTTCAATATCCCCAACCTGCTTTCTGACCGCATCGGAAACCAGCAGGGGATTGGCACCAGGGGCTGCTTCTATTCCCACCATGATGGCGGGATGTCCATTGAACCAGCTGGTTTGATCAAAGTTCTTGGCGTCCAGAGAGACCTCCGCGACATCCCGTATTCGTACCAGCGACTCCTCATCGGACCGGATGATCAAATTGTTGAACGCATCGACTTCCGAAATGTCAGTTGTGGCAGTCAGGTCAATGCTCAGGTAGTCACCTTTGGTTCGTCCTACCCCTGCCTGGTAATTGTTCCTTTTTAGTGCAGCCCTGATATCGGTCGCTGTAACACCCAGCGCAACCATGCGCTGTGGGTTCAGCCAGACCCTCATTGCATAAACCTGGCTACCACTGATCCGCGCTTTGGCAACCCCAGGAACAGCCTGGATTTTCGGAATCGGACCGCGCAATAAATAGTCAGTAATCTGGCTCGGATTCATTTCCTCGCTTGAAAAAGCGAGGTAAAGCAGCGCGAAGGAGTCCCCGGTTCGCAGGTCTATAACTGGGTCCAGTGCTTCCCGGGGTAGTACGCTGCGCTGGCTGGCGACCTTCGCCTGGATTTCGGCGATGGCGACGTTAGGGTCAATATTCAAATCCATGCTGGCGGAAATGATGGAAACGCTCTGGTTTGAATTTGATATCAGGTAATCAATACCTGCGGCTTCCGAGATGGCTCGCTGCAAAGGAGTGGTAATAAACCCCTGTACGAGCTCAGCGTTGGCGCCCGGGTAGGCGGTGGTGACTGAAATAACGGCCTTGTCGGCGCGGGGATATTCCCGAAGTTCCAGCAGGGTCATAGACCTGAAACCGACGAGTAGTATCAGCAGGGCAATGACAGTTGCCAACACGGGTCGGTTGACAAATATGTCGGTGATTTTCATCCCCGGGTGGCTCCACCCGTTAGTTCAACTGAGTTGTCGATTTGTATGTGTTGTCCGTTGCGCAGTTTTAACTGACCTGCACTGACGACCCGCTCGCCGCTTTTAATTCCTTTGATGATTTCAACGCGGGTGCCAAGGATACGGTCTGTTGTGACCTGCCGTCGTTGCACTGTCAGTGCATCGCCTTCTTCGGTGACGATAAAGACGCTATTGCCGTATGGCAGGAACTCGACCGCGGTTCTTGGCACAGTAACGACCTTGTTCGCGCTGCCCAGTATTACAGCAACCCGGGCGAACATGCCTGGACGAAGTCTCGTATCGTTGTTTTGCAGTGTGGCCTGTAGCTCAATGTTTCGTGTTCTGGACTCGACCTTCGGGCTGATTGCGCTTATCTTCCCTTGAAAAACTTCTGCGGGGAATGCAGCCACCTCAACTTCAATGATCTGACCGACGGAGAGGGAACTCAGATAGCGTTCAGGTACAGTAAAATCGGTAAAAATTGGATCAAGTTGCTGTAGTGTCACGATTGGTGTGCCGGGCGAAAGATATTCACCCAGGTTGATTTTACGAATACCTAGCTCGCCGCTAAACGGGGCCTGGATCGACTTGCGAGCAATGAGAGCCTGTTGTTCCTCTGCGCGCGCCTCCAGACTGTCAAGTACACTTTTAGTCCGGTCCAGTTGAGCCTGGGAAAGCAAAGTCTTTATTGAAAGCCCTTTGGCTCGCTCGTAGTCCTGTTTTGCCAGTTCCAGTTGTGCATCTAGTGAGCGTAGTTCGGCTGCCTCTGCGGTGTCATCCAGCCCTAGTAGTTGAGCACCGGCTTCGACTCTCGATCCTGAGACAAAACTTAATTCTGCTACAACGCCTGAAACTTCCGCGCTGACTTCTACGCCCTGGATTGCACGAAGACTGCCAACTGTATCGATTTTGTGGGCCCAGATTTCTGTTGTTGCGATGGTGGTTGCAACGGTTACAGTCGAATGTCCCCTCGCCGCAAGTCGCTCAGCGATCTGTCTCTGCTGATAGGCTTTCCAGCCGAATATGCTACCGAAGACGAGGCCTAGTAATAATACGACGATAATAAGGCGATTGATCATAGATTGGGTGACAGCCTGACTTGCCACGGACTAGACAATGCAATGATTCTGGCCACTTGTTTGTGCATTACATCTCTCTTGCCAGCTTGAGTACTAGATTGGGTGAATATTGATCGGGATGCCGCTGGAGCGTGGCATCCCGGTAAACTGCTGGAGTTCTTTTTCGCCGTCGACCAGCAGATTGGTATTTGAGCCGACTTCGCGAACGGGGGCCTGCTGTCCGGGTGCGACTCCCCAGCAGTGGTGCATGGCAACCACACCGGGTTTGATTCGGTCGTTGGCTTTGACAATGGCGGGAATCGCCCCGTGAGCTGATCGAATCACGACTTCACTGTCATCGGTGATATTCAT
>PCCP01000108.1 GCA_002731775.1 Gammaproteobacteria bacterium | reverse complement strand
TGATCGGCACGCCGATGAAAGAATATTTTATCCGGCTGTTCTACCGGGCACCGGATTTTCTTGGCGCGATTGGCGACGTCGAGCTTTTTACTCAGGCGGGCAGGCGCTTTGCCGAAGTCGCTGGCGTATTGCAGGAGGTGGTAGTGGCGGGCGCAGCCGAAGTGCGCGATATGACCATGCCCGGTCCGGAGGGGGTCTACCTGGTGAATTCTGGCAGCTCCGGTGTTGCCGAAACCTTCTTTGTCATTGGCTTGATTTACCTGGTGGTGATGTTGTTGGCGGCATTTTCCTATCGCTTGCCGACAGAGGATTGGACGCCAGAGGGCTGGCAGGAACCCGATGCGGACAAGCGTCATGCACTGATTTCCGGCAACGATGTCGATATAGACCAGGCGCTGAAAACCCCCCAGTTTTATCAACTCTGGATCGTACTTTGTCTCAATGTCACCGCTGGGATCGGCGTCCTCGGCGTCGCTAGAACCATGATCACGGAAATCTTCGGCACCACCCTGCCGGGTACGGTCGATACGGCTTTTGCCGCGACCTATGTGGTGATGATCAGCGCGTTTAATATGGTGGGGAGATTTATCTGGGCCAGCGCATCGGACTATATTGGTCGTCGTAATACCTACTGGATTTTCTTCGTGCTCGGGATCGCCCTGTATCTGTCGGTTCCATATACCGCAGCCCAGGTCAGCGTCAACCAGTCTGTGGTTTGGCTAGTCTATTTCTATGGGGCGACCATGATTATTTTTACCATGTACGGTGGCGGCTTTGCCACGATTCCTGCCTATCTAGCAGATATATTCGGCACCCGCTATGTCGGGGGCATTCACGGTCGCCTGTTAACCGCCTGGAGCACCGCTGGTGTACTGGGGCCGCTGGCCATTACTTCACTGCGCCAGAACTCGGTGAACAATGCGATTACTGACTTGATGACCCGTATCGATCCCGCTGCGTTCCGAGCACAATTCGGTGCGCCTGTGGATCAGCTGCAATTATTAGTGGAACAGAACTCGGTGACGATTGCACGACTGATGGAGATTGTGCCGCCGGGCACAGTCGATCCCACCAGCGGACTTTACAATTCAACCATGGTATTGATGGCGGCGCTTCTCGCTATCGCCCTGGTTAGTAATGCCTTGATGCGACCGGTAGACGCGAAGCATCATATTGTTGATTAAGTGAGAGTTTTTTCCGCACAGCATCGATAGGAAGTTCCAATTGTTATTACACACGAGCTGCGAATTAAGTTTTGAAATTTCGGTACCGACGCCCTTCGTGCTGATGCTGCGTCCCCGTGGTGATTATCAGCAAGAGGTTACACGGGAAGAGTACAATCTGGATCCTGCGACGCCCATGGTCGAGTTTACAGATGGCTATGGCAACCTTTGTCAGCGCTTGATAGCGCCGCCGGGAGTCTTCACTATTGCCACCGCTGCCGATGTGATTACGGCGCAGAACGTAGACAGGAAACCGGGGGCAGAGTTTGTCGAGGTATAGAAGCTTCCAGAGGCTATGCTCAGTTACCTGCTGCCCAGTCGCTATTGTGAGTCGGACCGATTCGGCGCGATGGCGAAAGAAATTACTGCGGGCCATAAGCTGGGCTATGACCAGGTTGCCGCCATCGAAGATTGGTTGCGCACCAGGATCCGCTTTGAACCCAGAAGCAGTGACATCCCGGTTTCAGCGACGGAAGTCAATAGCAGGCAGTCGGGGGTTTGTCGTGACCTGTCCCACCTCGGCATCGCTCTGTGTCGCAGCCTGACGATTCCAGCTCGACTCATAGTCGGCTATAGATATCAGTTACAGCCAATGGACTTGCACGCCTGGTTCGAGGCCTATGTGGGCGGCTGCTGGTACACCTTCGACGCCGTGCAAACCGATACCAAGGGAGGCTACGTGGTAGTCGGCATCGGTAAAGATGCGGCCGATGTGGCTATTTATAATCAGTTTGGCCCGCCGGTGTTTCCTATCGTGCATAAAATCGGCGTGGATCTCCTTGCCTCCGATTAGGCGGTGAGACCTGTAAACAGGTGCCAATAAGGACGCAGGAAATAAACATATTCCCCCCGTCCCTATTTATTGCCCGTTATCTACGACTATAGTTTTACGTGTCGGAGTCTGAGGGCATTGGTAATCACGGATACGGAACTAAAGCTCATCGCCGCCGCCGCTATCATGGGCGATAGCAGGATGCCGAAAAATGGATACAGGAGGCCGGCGGCAACCGGTATACCTGCCGCGTTATAGAAGAAGGCGAAGAACAGGTTCTGCCTGATATTACGCATAGTAGACTGGCTTAGGCGTCTGGCGCGCACGATTCCGCGCAAGTCCCCTTTAACCAGGGTGACTCCTGCGCTTTCCATAGCTACATCGGTTCCGGTCCCCATCGCAATGCCGACGTGGGCCTGAGCCAGGGCAGGGGCATCGTTGATACCATCGCCCGCCATAGCAACGATATGCCCCTGCGCCTGTAATTGACTAACGGCGTCGACTTTCTGCTCAGGCATTACTTCCGCCTGTACCTGGTCGATATCGAGTTGTCTGGCGACGGCAGCAGCGGTGGCGCTGCTGTCACCGGTGAGCATGACAATCTTGATGCCCGCGGCGTGCAGGTCACGGATAGCTTCCGGGGTTGAGGCTTTGATAGGATCGGCGACGGCGATCAGGCCTGCCGCCGTGCCATCGATAGCGATCAGCATGACAGTCGAGCCGTCAGCTCGCTGTCGATTCGCTCGCTCTGATAATTCTTTTGCGTCTATACCCAGGCTTTCCAACAATTTGGCATTGCCTAAAACTACCTCATGTCCATCGATCTGTCCCTTAACGCCCTGGCCAGTGATGGATTGAAAATTTGACGCCTTGAGCAAGACCACGCCCCTATCCTGAGCGCCGCTGACGATGGCTGCGGCCAGTGGGTGTTCGCTGGCGCGTTCGAGGCTCGCTGCCAGGCTCAACACCGTATCCTCACTGAATCCGGCCTCGGCCTGCACCGCAACCAGCTTCGGTTTGCCTTCGGTCAGAGTGCCGGTCTTGTCGACCACCAGGGTGTCCACTTTTTCCATGATCTCTAACGATTCAGCATTCTTGATCAAGACCCCGACCATGGCACCGCGGCCGGTTCCCACCATGATAGAGATAGGTGTAGCCAGGCCTAATGCGCAGGGACAGGCGATAATAAGTACAGCCACCGCGTTAACGATGGCAAAGGCCAATCGCGGTTCGGGCCCCCATATCCACCAGGAGAAATATGAAATCACGGCGCAGGTAACCACCGCCGGCACAAAGTAAGAGGCGACGACGTCCGCCAGTTTCTGAATCGGTGCGCGTGACCTCTGCGCCTCTGCCACCATGTTGACAATTTGCGCGAGCAGGGAGTCTGCCCCTACTTTCTCTACGCGCATTAATAAACTCCCTGTTCCATTAACTGTTGCACCGATGAGTTTTTCGCCGGGGTGTTTTGCAATGGGGATGGGTTCACCGGTGACCATGGATTCATCCACGCTGCTTTCACCTTCGGTGACGATGCCATCTACGGGAATCTTCTCGCCCGGGCGAACCCGCAGGGTATCTCCAGGCTGCACACGCTGCAGCAGAATGTCTTCTTCCGTGCCGTCTTCGCGCACGATACGTGCGGAGTTTGGAGCCAGGCCGAGTAACAGTTGAATGGCGGCATTGGTGCGGGAGCGGGCACGAAGTTCGAGCACCTGTCCCAGCAGCACCAGCGTAATGATGATGGCCGCCGCCTCAAAATAAACTTCCACCAGACCGCCTTCCATTTGCGTGGTGGTGGGGAATATCTGCGGCAGTAACAAAGCCACCACGCTATAAACCCAGGCTACGGAAACCCCAAGTGCGATCAAGGTGAACATGTTGAGATTCCACGTCAAAATCGATTGCCAGCCACGCACAAAAAATGGCCAGCCACCCCACAACACCACCGGCGTTGCCAGCACGAATTCAATCCACTGCACGCTATGCATGGGAAGGGCGGCGGGCAGCAATCCCGGAAACATATCCGCTGTCATCGCCAGAATCAACACCGGAAGGGCAAGCAGGGAGCTCCACCAAAAACGTCGGCTCATGTCGATGAGTTCTTCATTCTTCTCTTCGATTGCCACCGTAGTTGCTTCTAGCGCCATACCACAGATAGGGCAGTTACCCGGATGCTTCTGCACGATTTCCAGGTGCATGGGACAGGTGTACTCGGTTTTAGTCAACGCTACCGGTACACCCATTCGTTCGAGGGCCATGCCGCATACGGGGCAGGTGCCGGGGCCCAGTTGTTGTACCTCTGGATCCATCGGGCAGGTATAAGTGGCAGTCTCGTCACCTTCTTCGGCAGCGGGCGCTTTGTCCTGGTTCAGGTATTGCTCCGGGTTGTCACTGAATTTCTTCCGGCAACCATCACAACAGAAATAGAATTGGGTGTCGGCATAATTATGCTGGTATTGGGAGTCACTCGTCACCACCATACCGCAGACCGGGTCGTGCAGCTGCGGTTGTTCTAACTGTGATTCTGCCGTCATGTCATCGTCTTTACTGCGGGTTGTCATTGCATTTATTTCCATGAGAGAACGCTGAATTTTTGTACTGGTCAAAATTGTCGATTGGCTGGAATATTTCCTTGGTTCGATAAGACAACCATGAAGAGTGTTACTAGCGAGTTAAAAGGATCAAGGGCCGTTGACTTCGCTAAAGGGCCCTAGAAATAGATTGGAAATGAGTATAATTAGTCCGGCAGTCAAGCAGCCAACACTGACGTAGGTATAGAATTCTGTCACCAGGTGAGAATGAGCTGCATCGCGACCAATGGAGGGTGCCAGGAAATACATCGACAACCAGGCCAATCTTCACATTGGATAGTTGGCTATTCACACCTGAGCTCCTTTGCTGAGATCGGTCACCGTGCAGCATCCGCCGTCCAGGATTGCGGATCACCCCCAGACCAGTTGGACTACAAGCTCAATCCAGATCATCGATCCATCTTGCGTAGCATATTACCGAATATTTCCTCCGATTTGCCGAATTGAACTGGATTTATTGACTCTAATCAATGCAGCACAGCCGATTTCGGAATTGGGGACGCCTGCAACTATCCAGCAGCTTACTGCGGGATGGAAGTTGTCACTACCGGGCCCATGCCCGTGATCTGAACTGTCACCGATTCATCCTTGGCCATATCGTAGTGGTGGCCACCGGGCGGTTCATAAATGAACGTCCCCTGTTCTACCCGTCTCATGTTATCGGGATCGTAGACGTCGGAGTCCGGACCCGTGGACACCCACCAGGTGCCCTTGAGCACGGTAATGTACCGCGCTGTGCTGTGAAAATGAGGTCGGCTGCCGCGCCCCGGGGCGAAGGTGATCTGAATAACATACAGGCCTGCCTCGCTCGGATTGCCGTAGACTACCGTGGTTCTACTGCCTTCGTTTGGCAGTAAGTCATCCGGGCTAGCGATCATGAAGCCGTGTTCGTCCGGTTCCACTACTTGGCCTGATACCAACTGTATGCCTAGAAACAGTGCACCAAGCAGGCAACTGGTCCATGCAACGATTTGTTTTTGTGTCATTTTTCTCTCTCCTGGCCACGATTTATGTAATTTTGCAACTCCCCTGACTCCAATTATGTTCAGGGGTAGTGCTGCAGTTCAAAGATAACATGAGAGTTGCCAGGGGTCAGGTTTTGCATGTTGCAAAGACTGCATCTGATTCAGTCTTTGCAACATGCAAAACCTGACCCCCGTGCTTTAGTCCGGCAAGGCGAACACCCAGAGCGAAGCTCCTGTTGGCGGATTGGTGATGCCGGCAGTGCGTTCCATGCCGTTGGCGTGGAAACTGCCCGAGTTTGTGGCAATAGCTACAAACTGCTTGCCGTCCACGCGGTAAGTAATCGGGTAGGAACTGGGGGAATTATCCAGTCTCTGTTGCCAAAGGATTTCACCGCTGCGTTGATCGACTGCCTTAAACCACCGATCGATGGAGCCGGTGAACAACAAGCCACCATCGGTAGTGAGATTGCCGCTGGCAGGTGGTGCGAACTGGCGTTTGGTCCAGAGCACTTCGCGAGTTTTGAGATCCACCGCTTTCACCATTCCCCAGAGCCCATTTTCAGCCGGATTAGGATATTTCTGCCAGCGCTGACCGGTTAGATTATTGACGCAGGAGTCTTGCATGGGGATATACAGGATGCCGGAATTAGGATTGTAGGAGGTGGATTGCATGTTTCTAGCCCCGAGTGCGTCGGGACAAATACCATTCAATGAAAGTCCGGCCAGCACCTGCCCGGGTTCAGGAATCGCCGCGGGGCTGAGGGTCTTGGCACCAGTTCTCGGATCGATTTCCGTAATTACGTTTTGCATGTCGAGATCGATGGAAAACAGATAGTCACCGGTGGCTGCATCCAGCGCTTCGAAGATTGCTTCCTTGCCACCGGTAACAATTGTCTTGCGGATCTCACCATTGACCGGGAGATTAATGATCTGTCGTTCAAATGCCCAGTCGTGGTCGAGTTGGTCATTTCGCATGTGTTGATAATGCCAGACCAGCTCGCCGCTATCGGCATTCAGTGCGATTGTGGAGTTGGTGTACAGGGCATCGGTGCTTATGTTGGGTAGGTTGGCCAGGACTCGCAGGGAATCGGTATCGTAAGTGGGGGCGGGGCCGAAATAAAGCAGGTTCAGTTCTGGGTCATAGCTGCCTGGAGTCCAGACCGAGCCACCGGTGCGCTCTTCGAGAGCCAGGCCATTCCAGGTATTTCCACCCGCAGCATCCGGCCGCGCGATGGTGTAGAAGCGCCAGGCCTCTGTGCCTGTTTCCAGGTCTACCGCAACGATGAAATTGCCACCTACAACGGCTCTCTGTCCGGTCAAGCCGATGATGGCCTTGCCATTAACCACCATGGGTGCGGCCTTGATTGTGTGGTCGGTCTCATTCCCCGTGTCAATCTCATGATCCCAGATCAGTTTGCCGGTCCTGCTGTCTAGTGCCAACAGGTGAACATCGGACGTAGGAATGATAATTTTGTCCTCGTAGATAGCCACACCTTTCTTTGAATCCGGTGATGCATCGCTAAGCAATTCCCGTTGATAACTCCAAAGCAAATCGCCACTTGCCGCATCGATTGCCTGCACTACGTCGCCAAAGCTGTAGGCGAATAGAACGCCGTCGTGCACCAGTGGCGTCATCATGTTGGCCCCGGGGGGCAGCGACCAAGTCCAGGCCACGCGCAGTTCATCAACATTGCTGATGTCGATTTGATCCAGCGGGCTATGGCCCAGGTTTTCGTGGGTGCGTCTCCACACCAGCCAGTCATCTGCCGGTGGATTCATTAACATGGCATTGCTAACAGGGGTCAGCTCATCGAGTCGACTGGTGGGGAACAGGGGACCGTTCGTTGCATAGCCTGGAATGCGCGGAGTAAAGGGCTGGTCAATCAGGGCCTGAGCCGGAACCATGAGGCCGCGGAGGTCGGCCAGCGCTTCCGGCAGTGGAGTCTCGCCTGGGGCAACACCGTTTTGTTGCAGCATATAGGCGAGAATCTGGCTGTAGACTCGCGCTCCGAGGCCACCTACGGCTGAGGGCGGCATGCGCTGTAAATTTGCCGCCAGCGCTTCTATCGATTTGTCTCCCCAGCGCCGGCTAAAAAAGTTTCCGCTGAGGCGGGGAGCCAATTCGAATCCTTCGAGGCTATAACCGTGACAAGTTGCGCATTGTTCATTGTATTCACGCTCACCCTGAGCAGCCTGAGTGGCGGTGAATCCAGCGGGGGCCAGGCTCTGATCCTGAGCAATCGCCGGTGCAGCGAAGAGAAATAGGCAACAGACTGCTATCGGGTAGTGAAGGAGTCCATTTGGCAATCGGTTAGGATTGGTATTTATTCTGCAATTGATCATCGTTAACACCTTTTCAGATTCTTAGCCTGGGGCATAAAGAATTGCTTGGCTCTACAATTTTGTTGTCATCCCATAGTTGGCTACGGTTGGCTGACCAGCCGCAGCTAAATGCTTGGATGCAGTCATTTAGCCAGTTTCCGTGGGTCCAGTCAAAATCCATTCCAAAGCGCAGGCTGCGGCGCGGGCACAAAGAATCAGGAAACCGCGCCGTCGATGATTCCGGTTCATATTAATAGCTGCAACCTGGGGCCTTGCTGTGGTTGGACGAACAGGCCAATGTGCGCAAGGAGAAAAACTTTTTTGAAACCCGAGTCATGGAATATTAAAGCGGTGGGTTGAACTGGGATTAGCGGGATTGTTGACTTTAATTTCTTAGCTGCCCGGTTTCAAATTATCCAATTTTTCCTGGGATTCCGGACCAGTACCCAGTCCGAGGGCCTTAGTCAAATGTTCGATCGCTTTCGCGGTGTCGGCTTGCTCCACATAGTAATCGCCCATTGAGTTATAGATGTTGTCACTGTGTGGATAATTCTGAATATTTATTTCAAACAAGGCTAAGACAAATGTCTCCTCTGGTTTATTAGCCATGAGAGCCTAAGCAAGACTTGATATCGGTTTCTTGTGCTAACACGTAAGACCTGACCCCTTTATTAGGGCCTTGGCGTTCTCGACTTGGGTCCCAGTTGCGTGGCGGTAATTTCATAGGCCAGCTCCACCCAGTCGCAGAGTAGCGGGCGCGTATCTCTGGGGTCTATGACTTCCTCAATGCCAAAAGCCTCTGCGGTGCGGAAAGGCGAACGATACTGCTCCAGCATATCTTCGAGTTCGCGCCTGCGGGCATCGGGGTCTTCGGCGGCTTCGATGTCACGACGATAAGCGGCCTGTACACCGCCTTCGATGGGTAAGGAACCCCAGTCTGCCGAGGGCCAGGCGTAGCGCAGGTTAAGCCGATCGCCGTTGCCATGGCCGGCACCGGCGACTCCGTAACAGCGCCGGATTATCACCGACACCCAGGGTATTGTGGCCTGGTAGCAGGCCATCAGTGCTCGACTGCCGAGTCGCACCGTGCCTTCTTCCTCGGCCTTTGAGCCAATGAGGAACCCGGGGTTATCGACAAAATTTAGCATCGGCAGGTGGAAGGTGTCGCAGAGATCGACGAAACGCATCATTTTTTCTGATGCGCTGGCATTGACGGCGCCACCATGGTGACAGGTGTCATTGGCCATGATGCCAATGGCATAACCATCGAGACGGGCGAGACCAACCACCAGAGACTCTCCATAGCCAGGGTTGATTTCGAAAAAAGACTCCGCGTCTACGATAGCGTGAATCACTTCTCTAATCTGATACATCTGGCGCCTGTCACGGGGTATAACAGATAGCAGAGATTCGTCGCGTCGCTCGACAGAGTCATCGGATTCAATTCTGGGTGGTGGCTGCCAGACACTCTGTGGCAGGTAGGAAAGGAAATTCCTGATGGTATCGAATGCCTCCTGTTCAGTCTCCACCTCATTGTCGACGGCGCCGCTGCCGTGAGCATGTATCTGTGAGCCCCCCAGTTCATTCTTGCCAACCGGTTTGCCAAACCCCCTCTCGACTACCGGCGGACCTGCCACAAACAGCTGACTGGTCTCCTTGATCATCAGGGAAAAATGAGAAATGGTAGTGCGTACGGCACCGAGGCCGGCTACTGATCCCATACAGGCACAGACTACAGGCACTTGGCCCATCAGCTGCATCGTAGTTTCGAAGCCGTGGAGCGCGGGGACGTAGGAATGGCCAACTATTTCCAAGGTCTTGACACTGCCGCCGCCGCCGCTGCCATCGATCAGCCGCACCAGTGGCATGCGCATTTCCAGCGCGTATTGCTCGCCGTAGCCGGACTTGTCACCGACCTTGGCATCGGCGGCACCACCACGGACCGTAAAATCATCACCGCCGATGACGACGCGACGTCCGTTGATCTTCGCCGTGCCCAGCACGAAGTTGGAAGGGGTAAAACTTTCGAGCTTGCCGTCTTCGGAATAGCTGCCCTTGCCCGCCAGAGCGCCGATCTCGTGAAAGGAATTTTCATCAGCGAGGGCATCGATTCTCTCCCGCACCGTGAGGCGACCGTTGTCATGCTGGCGTTGAATGGGTTCATCACCGCCCATTTGTTTGGCGAGCTCTTCGCGTCGCCTCAGTTCATCTACTTCGTCCTGCCAACTCATGGAGTCTCCTTAGTTGGGACAGCAAGCTAACTCAAATTAATCCCCGGCCGGTGCAAGCGGACGAGCACTCTAACCGAGTGAGTTCATGCCAATTCCGGTATCCGCTGGATTCGCTGGGCTTTAATGCGAATATAGAAAAGACAGAGAATGGCAAAATTAATGACACCCATAAACCCTGCAAAGGCGAAGGATAGCTTGTAGTCACCATTGATGTCGAAAAACAGGCCGCCGAAGAATCCGCCCATGCCCATGCCGCTCCAGCCAAAAAACGAAGTCAGGCTCATCGCCCGGGCTGAAAAGCCGGCGGAGACCATCATGCGGACACAGACCAGAATGCTGGACATTACACCAGAATAGCTAAAGCCAAAGAAGGTTGCCAGTAAGTACAGCGCCGCGGTCTGATCGATGTGGGGAAACCACAATACAGAAAGTGCCTGACCCAGAGACATCATCATATAGGTGGGCAGGGCACCAATTACATCCCCCAGCTTGCCGCCTAAAATTCGACCGACTCCGCCAGCGAGCATGAGAACCAGCAGTACACTGGTGGCAAATTCGACGCTTCGGTTGTCATCGGTGAGCATGGGCACCAGGTGTACTATGGGCACAGACATGCAGATGCAGCAAAATATGACTGCACTGCTCACCCACATAATCACTTCCTTTTCCGAAAGCGGGAAGTGCCTGACCTCCCTCTCGGGCGCTTTTCTCGCCTGTTCTCTTCTCGGCGATTCACGAATCAGTAGAGCGATTGGCAAGGAAATGACGAGATAGACGACCGCCATCAGGACATAGCTGGTCTGCCAGCCATAAGAATTTATTGAGACGCCTACAAGGAAAGGAACTATACCTTGCCCAATGGCACCGCCGGAAGCGGTAACACCCAGGGCCAGCCCCGGGTTCTGGTGGAACCAGAATCCTACGTTGGCAAATAGGGGTGTGCTGACCATGGCATTCCCGAAAGCCCCGAACAGAAAATAGAACGCATAAAACTGAAACAGATTATTCAGTCCGCTCAGCAGAAACAGGCTGAGTGCCATGACGAGAGCGCCCATTACTCCGAACCAGCGCGTACCGAAGCGATCTGCGATGTAACCCCAAAGTACACCGAACGATGCCGATGATAATGCGATCGCGGTGTAGCCAAGCGAGGTCTCGGCGCGACCCCAGCCAAATTCAGCTGCTAGCGGCTTCAGGAAAACCGATATGGAACCGAGGGCACCGAAGGACAAACCACTCAAAATGAAGACGACAAAGACCATGACCCAGCCGTAGAAGGGGTCGCGCTCAGAGTTCCTGGGAGATGTTGCGGTCATGCTTGAATCGAGATAGACAAATTATTCAGTCTTGCTTGAAGGCCTGAAGGCACATCGAAGTAAGGGTTGGCAAGTATAGGGGATGGAGGGGTTATTCTTTAATCATTTTTACAATGAATCAAAAAATAATCCCTCCATGGTTGTGCATATCAAGGGGCCACACAGCTAAAATTCACGGCCTCGTCGGTGCTGCCGCTGCCGTTGTAGTTTGCTACTTCCGGGTAAACACACAGTGGCCGGGTTCTCACTACTTCACCGTCAACGATTTTAGACGCGATCATCGATTCCGGCGCGATGTCCCTCTCAACCCAGTTCTCCAGGGCGGTGAGTGCATCGAAGCGATCGGGGCCGGGACCGCCGGCGCAGTGACCCATACCTGGCACCATGAACAGGCGGAAAAAATTCTGGGTTTGAGCCAGTGCGCTCTGCCAATTGACGGCTTTGGTGTCATCGGCGATCACGTCGACCACGCGGTCAAAGTAATTTATCGAGGCCACCGGCGAGATGTCCGGGTCACTCCAGCCATGATAAACAATGAGTTTGGCGCCGTTATCGCGAAAGGGTCGCAGGTCGGGATCATCTGAATCCACTGCCGGGCCGACTTTTTCCAAAGAATATTCCAGGTCCTTGTCGAAATCGAAGGTACGGAAATCCCAGTCCGCATCATCGAACACGAACCAACGAAAGAAGCCTTCGCCACCGCGCCAGTGTAGTGACATATAGGGCTCGCTGCCGGTCACCCAGGTGGACCAACTACCACGGGCGGCTTCGCCGCCGGGGACCAAACCGGGATAGATTAATTCCCCTGTGGAATTGGTGACACCGGACCAAATTTTTTCGACGGCGCTTACTTGTTTCGGTGTCAGGCAGGAGTTGCTGTCGGTGCCCGCGGGGCAGGTGAGTGTTGCCGGCTGGAAGTTGCAGGCCAGGGGGTTCTGCAAGATGCCATCCTCGATACCATCCTTGGCGTCACATGCCGCATTCACAGCATCGCCCAGTGCAGCTAACTTGGGGGGGGGTATATAGCTGCCCTCCTCGTCCAGCATGGCTTGGGAATACCACAGGTGGGAGCCGGCGTAGAATCGAGTCCAGGCGTTGGCCGGATCACCGGCGATGATGCCGTCGAAATCATCGGGATAGCGCTGGGCTTCCATCAAACCCTGTTGTCCGCCCTTGGAGCAGCCAACATAATAGGAGTAATCAGGTGGTGATCGATAGAATGCGGTAGTTACCTGCTTGGCGTTAACCGTGGTCAGGTGCAGGGCACGGTGACCAAAGTCTTCGATCAGGTCTGGTCGGCCCGACGCCCAGGAGGCATCGAATGGGATGGGTCCGGCCTTGTGGCCGGTATCGGTGCTGGCGGTGGCATAGCCCCGGCGCAGTGCATTGGCCATGGCACCATAGCTGATAGCCCCCGCCATGCCGCCGTTGCCCACGCTTTGATATTTTCCATTCCAGCCCGAGAGCGGCAGCCAGACCTCGAAATTTATCGCTGGTGAAGTGAGGCCTACCAGGCGGCAAAACTCGGGTAGTCTGATGATATTGCTGCCGCCGGGCGCGGTGAATGAATTTTCGGAGACAACTTCAGCGAGAGAAATCGACGTGTCGGCCAGTGTCAGCTTGGCCAGCTGTGCACAGGACTCGCCAGGATTGGCATTGCTCTGGGCGTTGGCCTGAATCGAAGTCAGGAGAAGGGTAGCGATGCCAACCAGTTTTACTGCTGTAGAGCAAATCATCGAAGTAGAATCCCTCATAGCATAGTCCCTCTGCTGATTTCTTACAGATGTACTCATCGAAAATTTGCTGATTGCAAATTTATTTATTGTAAATTTACTTTGGCAATCGCGATGCCACTTTCACCACCGACAGCATAAAACAAATAGATATCGTCGCCTTCTACCAGTATCGCCGGATCGCGCAATTGATTTACCAGGCCATAGGCTGAACTTCTCACCGAAGCTTCGTTGGCAGAATTGGCACCTTCCCAATCTCGTTCTGGCTGCATCAACAGCATCGGCTCGGAGTCCTGCCATTGTTCCCAGTCGCCGCTGACATCGATGGTGCTAAGCATGATGCTCTCGGGTGCATCGCCGACCCGAGTCCAGAAGACATAGAGTATGTCGCCTCGCTTCAACAAGGCGGCATGGCGCATATTCGGTACAAACAGGCGCGGGCCGGACTCAAAATTCGTAAAGCCATCTCTGGATCGATAGAATTGCCCGGGCATGGACATGATGTAGGTCATGTCATCATGGCGAAATGCGCGCATATAAGTTCTGCCGAGGTTTTGCTCCCGCGCGGTAAAATTGATGCCATCGGAGGAGGTGGCCACCCGAGAAAACTGTCGACCGACATCAGCCAGGCCGTGGTAGTACATGATGAACTGTTTCCTCTCCTCGTCCATGTGAATATCGGGAGACGCGATGTGAGGTGTAGTCAGTTCGGTGACCAGGTCGTGAGAATATTTAACGCCGGTTGCTTCCCGTGCCGCCACTAATTCACCGAGCCTTGCTGCGGATACTTGCGGTGGAGTGGTGAGGAAATAGGAATCCTCTATTTGCAGGCTGCCGGAAGGATGAATCTTCCAGGGGCCGGTAAGCGCATCGGCGTATGCGAGGCGTATGTATAAGCCTTTGTGATCGGCGAAATACAGATAGTAACGACCCAGTGGATTTTGCACCCAACCTGGGACGCGGACCACGGTGGGACCCTGAATATTTGCACCAATGCTGGGATGGGTATCGGGTCCAATGATGGGCGCATCCACGAGCCGTGTAAGGCTTACGCTCGCAGAGCCAGCCGCCTGGCCGAACCCAAACTGGGCACCGAGTGCAAGGCACAGCGTAAGTGGAGCCATAGCGAAGGCTAGGGGGCTGCGCCAGTTGCTAGATGAAGAATTGGATCTAATCATAGACAAACAGGCTCTTTATCGCGTTATCGCGGTTTCCTTAGCAAGACTAAGAGGGCCGCAGGCAAATGTCCACCTGTACACAACATGGCAGTGAATTGGCATTAACACTGCTACAAGCCCTGGGTGGAGAATTTCGCTGGAATAATTATATCGATGCCTTGGCCGTGAGTATTCCCGCGCCCATTTTCAATCGGCTCGTCGGCAAGTCCGCAAAATCGCCATCCCTCTTCTCTCTGGCTGCAGCCATGGCTTCATTGATCTCAGCCGCTTGCAGCATGCTGGCATTCCAGATGCCGATGTAGTCGAGACAGTCGGTGGTACTGTGATCCCTGGCATAATTAATGATGTGCTTGCTGCCATAGATTGCCAGTGGCGCCTTCGCCGCGATCTGCCTGGCGATGTCCATTACCGCTTTCATCATGGCATCATGATCGGGGAACACAGCATTCACCAGTCCCAGGGCCCTGGCTTCTTCCGCCAGCATGCGCCGGCCGGTATAGGCCAGTTCCTTGACCACGCCTTCGGGAATCAGCCGGGCGAGTCGGGGAAAGGTGCCGACATCGGCAGTCATGCCAATATTGATTTCAAATATGGTGAGAAAGCCATCTGCGGTCATGTAACGCATGTCGCAAGCCGTGATCAGATCGACGCCGCCGCCGATGGCTCCTCCCTGAATAGCAGCGAGCACTGGCACCCGACAATTTTCTAGGCAGGAAAATGTCTGTTGCATGTACTTGACGGTGTCGTAGAATTTGGCGCTGCGTTGGCGATTGAGTTTTTCCAGAGTCTCCGGATTGTCGCTATTTTCAATAGTGCTACCAAACACCGCGGTGTCCAGGCCTGAAGTAAAGTGCGGGCCGGTTGCAGACAGCACAATCACTCGCGCTCTTGCATGGTCGTCCAGATCTTTGATGATGGCAGGCAATTCATCCCAGAATTCCGGGATCATGCTGTTGCGCTTATCGGGTCGATTGAGCACGATATGGGCAATATTTTCTTCTATTGAGACATCGAAACATTTATTAGTCACGGCATAGCTCCCTATTTATCAGTCATGACAATGAAATTGAACCGTTTCGGTTCCACTGCCAAGGTTTTGTACAATAGCTCCCGAGGACGTCGCACCCGCATTCGCCATGCGTCGTCCACGGTCGTCCATGTAAGCGCTAAACAACAGCTTCGACTCCTCCGCCAGGAAGGAGTCGATTTCGCTGCGTACGACACGATAGTATTTCTCGATGAAATTTCGGGTCAGTTGCTGTCTTCTCGAATAGGCGCTAAGTGCCTCTCTTATCCTGTCATTGCCAGTTAGCTCGGATTTATCCCAGGCACGGCACATGGCGCGTATATTTGCCATCCCGCTGTCATTGATGAAACTGCGTGCATTGGACAGGGTAATGAAAATATTCTGCAGTTGATTTTCATCCACGCCCAGTCGGCGTTGTGTCAATTCAGGCGAGCTGACAATTTCCTGCATCAACCGGCTGAGGACCGCGCGGTCTATCTCCTCTGGCGCCAGGGTGGGGGCGATGACTTTTACTTCCCTGGTCGTGCCGAGGCGGATGTCTTCTATGGCTTGCCCCTGGTTGATAAGGCCGTCGATTCCGGTCGAGTCCGATGTCACTGGATTTTCCTGCGCCACACAGGTGGAGGCGATGAATACCAGTAGCAGAGGAATAGAGTGTCGTAGCGACATCGATTCAGCGAGCCGAAACCATGGCAGGCAATCCCCGGCAGGGCAACAGAACTATGCTGTGCCTGACTGGTCTAACGTCCACGTTGAATGAAGGTTGGTTCGATCTGGGGGTATTCTATTCCCAGCTGATCCAGGTAGTTATCGAAGCGGGCAGGGTCGTAATAAAGTGCCTCTAAACGATCCTTGAACAGGGCCATTGTCTCTGCATTTTTTTCGATTGCCGGATCATCATCTGGACCAACGAAGGATTTATATTGTACGTCCTCGGTCTGTTCGTCGAAATAGGCATGGGCTTCGGCCACCAGCGACTCGTTCTGCAGCAGATCCAGCATGGTGGCGCCGACTACCTTGGCCCCGGCCGTCGCCCCCTTGTGGGCGATGGGGGTCGCCATCGCCATGGCACTGGACCAGTGGTGTCCTTGCAGGCCCCTGACATTAGATGGATAGCGCAGGGTCACGGTGGGCACATTCCATGACACATCACCGATATCATCGGAGCCACCGGAGACGGGATTTTCCAGGGGTTCACCAATATCGGAAAGCTCGGTGGCGAGGCCCTGTGGATCGTCAGAACCCATCAGTGTTTGCAGCGCCTTGGCGAAGCGTTGATCGTCTTCTGACCAGGTCGGCAGGCCTACGGCTCTGATGTTCTCATCCATGGCAAGGGCGATGGGTTTGTTGAAATGGCGAGGCCAGGCAGCACCGACGATGCGACGGCTCACCGTGGTGTCGGTCATCATCGCCGCACCTTCGGCGATACGTTGCAGGGTATCCCAATTGCTGCGAATGCCTTCGGCCGTGATTTCCCGAATAAAGTACCAGACACTGGCATAGGATGGCACCACGTTAGGTTGATCACCGCCATTGCTGATGACATAGTGTGAGCGCTGTAGTGGTTGCAGATGCTCGCGACGGAAATTCCAGCCGACATTCATCAATTCCACCGCATCCAGAGCGCTGCGGCCCTTCCAGGGGTCACCGGCGCCATGGGCGGCGACGCCATCAAACAAATATTCTACGGATATCAGCCCGGTGCCGCGGGCGTCACCCCAGCTGACATTCAGGTTGTTGGAAACGTGGGTGAACAATACAGCATCCACACCGTTAAAAAGACCGTCTCGTGAATACCAGGCTTTGGTGCCGAGTAGTTCTTCGGCGATGCCAGGCCATAGAACAATTGTGCCGGGCAAACCTTCCCGTTGCATAATTTCTTTGACCGCCAGTGCGGCGACGATATTCACGGCCTGACCGGAGTTGTGGCCCTCACCATGTCCCGGTGCACCCTCGATCATCGGCTGGCGATAGGCGACGCCAGGCATTTGGGACGCACGGGGAATGCCATCGACATCCGATCCCAGGGCGATGACAGGGCTGCCGCTACCCCAGCTGGCCCACCATGAGGAGGGAATGCCGGCGACACCAAGTTCGATGTCGAAGTCATTCTCCGCCAGGATGCCGGTGAGATAAGCCTGGGTCTGAAATTCCTGAAAACCCAGTTCGGAGAAAGAGAAGAGACTGTCGACTATTACCTGGGTCAGCTTTGACATGGAGTCGATTGCGCTGGACATGTCTGCTTTCAGTTCGGTGAAACCAGAAGTTGATTGCGCGTGGACGAAGTTGCCTAAGCTCAAGCTGAAAACCCAGATTGGGAGAGACCTAAAAATTTTCATGGAAACACCTGTAAAAGCCGAATTGAGAGGCCAAGACTACGATGTTTTCCCATCCCGCGCCATAGAAAAAGGCTCCCAGCCCATTCCTCGACACTGCCGTCCTTTTGTCGTCCAGACTTTGGACAGGAGCGGCAAGTCCACTGGGTCAGTCTTGTCAGAATACTGGTATGGCGTGCCCCTGTTGGCATAGATGTAATTGAGAGAAGAGCCCTTCCTGTTTACGGAACTTTGTCTTGTGATTAGTCCAGGGTAAGACCTAAATTACATTTGCCGGTCTAATTACTACATTAGGAGCCAGGTTAGGTGTTTAATGAAAAATGGGGCGCACATGGTGGCAGTATCGGCGGATGGTCGGCTAGCTTATATCAGTAATGCGACTGCCATATCCATCGTCGTTAGCCCTTATTTGCTATGTTTATTCTTTCTTTTTCTACCAATACACGACGCAGAATTTTCCCGGACGCCGATTTAGGAATTTCATTCACTACTTCGATCTTTCGAATCTTCTTGTATGGTGCTACCGCCTCGGCGATAAATTTCATAATCTCTTCTGGACTGATTTCTTCCTTAAGTACCACAAAGGCTTTGGGGATTTCGCCGGCTTCCTCATCGGGACTGGGAATAACCGCCGCATCGGCGATAGCACTGTGAGTAAGCAGCAGGGCTTCAAGTTCGGCGGGTGCGACCTGGTAGCCTTTGTATTTGATCAATTCCTTGATGCGGTCGACGATGTAGAAGTAACCGTCTGCGTCAGCATAGCCAATATCACCCGTGTGATACCAGCCCTCGGCGTCGATGCTGTCAGCAGTCGCTTTGGTGTTGTTTAGATAACCAACCGTGACGTGGGGTCCGTAGACCAGCACTTCGCCTCTCTGGTTCGGGCCCAGATCCATACCGGTTTCCGTGTCTATGATTCTTGCCAGGGTATTGGGTAAGACTGGGCCCACGGTGCCGGGCTTATGCTTCGATGCGGCTGCAGGGCTGATATGGCAAGCACCGGCGACCTCGGTGAGGCCGTAGCCCTGGTAGACGCGGCAATTAAGCCGCGAGGCGCAGGCCTGTTCGAGTTTTTCGCCCAAGGGCGCTGCGCCGGAACCAATCATTCTGACGCTGGACAGATCGTAGTTATCGACCGAGGGATGATTGGCCATGGCCAGTACCAGGGGCGGCACCAGGTTGAGGTTGGTAATTTTGTAGTCCTGTACCAGTTGCAGGAATTGCTCGAGTTCGAAACGGGGTATTGTCACCAGAGTGGCGCCGCGAAATACACTCAGATTCAGTATCAACACCATGCCGTAGATGTGGAAGAAGGGCAGCACGCCGATCGCGCTGTCGCTCTCATCGATTGGATTGGGCTGGCAGGACAGCACCATATTCGAAATCAGGTTTTCGTGAGTGAGCATGACTCCTTTTGGTAAGCCGGTGGTGCCGCTGGAATAGGGCAGGGCCACCAGATCGGTGGTCGGATCTATTTCGACTGCGGGGACATTTCCGTCGTTATCGAGCAATTCTGAAAACGGAGTGACGTCTTCCGCCTCGCCGAGGACGAAGATCTCCTCGATGCCACATGCCTTTGTGGCGGGCAAGGCACGATCGAGAAAATCGGGAATAGTCAGTAGGAAGCGGGCATCGGAATCATTCAACTGGTGAATTAAATCGGCGCTGGAGTACAGGGAATTAACTGTGGTGTTGACGCCGCCGATAGCGGCGACTCCCAGGAATACCACCGCGTATTCGGGAACGTTCGGAATGAAAATGGCAAACACATCGCCTTTCCTGAAGCCTCGTCGATTCAGACCCACTGCCATTCGATTGACCTGCTCACGCAGTTGCAGATAGCTGAGGGTTCGACCCGTGGGTCCGTCGATGAGTGCCGCTTTGTCTCCCAACTCGTCGACTCGGGAAAGCACCACGGAAGTCAGGTCTGACTCGGGAATATCGATATCGGCGTGCTGGCTCTTGAAAATCACTTGGTATTATCACCTTACCGCAGTCGCAGGACGACTTATTATGAAATTTCTGGCGTAATAAAGCCAGGGAGCCTATTGCCTGTTTTTGATGTTCGGGGCGCACCGCCATCGGCGCCAAACCCATCAGTTTCAAATGACGCGCTGTGCCCAGAATCACCGGTGAGAAGAAAAAGTGACCGACGACTCTGTCCTTTTCTCCCGCGACCAGGGAAATGTACGAATCCGTAGATTCCCACAGGCGATTCACCAGCTCGGCTTCGTCTGACGTCGGGAGGGCGGCAACATTGATTGCGTACACCGAATCCAGGTCAGCATCTGTTTCCGATCTAATGCGCACTGAGATCGGGGATGCCGAAGTGGTGACTGTTGAGTTCAAACCCTTCCCGCAGGTAGAACTTGTGGGCGGCGAAGCGCTGTACACCGGAATCCAGGTGCAGTTGTTGGCAACCCTGTTCTCTGGCGTGGTTTTTGAGCCAGTCCATAATAAATTTGCCGGCGCCTGTGGATCTCACGGCTGCACCGGTGACGAGGTCGTCGACATAAATATGTTTTTGCCAGGCCAGTTTGGTGCAGATGACAAATCCTGCCACGCACAATACTTCACCGTCTTTTTCTACGTAGGCTATCTGGTAGCCTTCTGCTTGCTGCAAGCGAATCTGGTCGAGTAGGCTGTCTTCATTGTATTGGGTTCTGAGTTGTAGCAGCACCGAGCTGACTTTTCTTAACTGGGCTTCAGAATTGGCAATTTTGACCTGCATAATAATTCCTCTTGATTTTATATTTGCGCACCAATTTGGCGCCCAACTCAGGACTCCTTAAGTGCTTACGCCCGCAAGCAGGCCACTCGCGGCGATGCCATCGAAAATAAATTGCACCGCGAGTGCCGACAGCAACACGCCAAAAATACGAGTGACCACATGCATGCCGGTTACGCCGAGGAATTGTTGAATCTCGGAGGCCAATATCAACATGGCCAGTGTCACCAATAGTATGGCGACCAACGAGGTGATGACTGCCGCTTGCAACACCGGTTCTCCTTCCGCATTCGCCATCAAAAGGATGACGGCGCCCAGAGTGCCGGGACCGGCGATCAAAGGTGTGGCCAGGGGGAATACGGAAATATCCTGTTTCGACTGTGCCTCCTTCTCTTCTTCATCGGTGGTGGAAGTACTACCGGAGGAGCGGGCAAACACCAGGTCGATGCCTATCAGCAGCAAGAGGATACCGCCGCCGGTGCGCAGGGCGGCCAGGGAGATGCCGAGACCGGCCAATAAGAAGTCC
>PCCP01000107.1 GCA_002731775.1 Gammaproteobacteria bacterium | reverse complement strand
TCTACCCATCATCCCACAAACAAAAAACCCCACGAATGTGGGGCTTGATATATTGGTGTGATGCGATTAATCATTTAATAAACCATCTCTTTTTTCATCTTTTTTAGGGACTCATCGTAGAACCACCGAATATGTTGAGATTGACTTCACGTGAGTGCACTTCGTATTGTTGAACTCGAACATGTGGCAGAACGCCGTACGTTTGCCGCTCCGTGTAATGATTCCGTTTATCGCACCCGCTCTACCGTGGGATACAACCCTCTCAATGGCTACTTCTGTTGCAGGCCCGGATTTTCGGATGGCTGAGAGCACGGCGTCCTGACCTTCTACCGACTTTTTCCCAATGTGTAGCCAAACCAGTTCGGGCACTGTCAATGAGTCGATTAATCCAGCGTCAGCACCGGCGAGCGCTACTGACATATCCTCCACAAGTTTTTGCTTCGGTGAATGTCCACAGTCTGGGCTTCTAATTACTTTCATCGCCTCAGCCATAATTTCTCGCCAGAATTAGAATTTTTCCCAAATTAGCTTTTAAGTATGGGGTTGGCAAGTGTAATTATTAGGGGAGGGCAAAAGGCTCCCCCGACCCCTATATGTAGGGCCACCCATTAATGAATTTTAGGGGGGTAAAAGGCGACCTGAGCTAACGTTTATGATGGGTATTATGATGGGTATATCGTATAAAGTAACATAAGCTATTGATTATAAAGACTGTTCGAGTCCTGCTACTGGACGCGACATGAAGCACAAGACGCAGTTGAGAAGCTCTGTGCCTTGCATTGGTGGTTTGCTTTGGATTAAATGAGGCCATGGTTTATTGATTAACTGGAGTAATTTATGTCTGATATTGCTGTATATATGATCGCGAATCTCGTTGTCGAAGACGCCGCCGAGTACCGAAAATATGAGCAGGGCTTTTTCCCTATCCTCAAACGCTTCGGTGGTGAATTCATCACCTTCGACGATAATCACGAAAACCTGGAAGGCACCGACCCCCTGGAGGGTCGGGTCATCCTGTTCAAGTTTCCTTCCGAGCAGGCAGCGAAGGACTGGTACGCAGATGAGGACTATCAGGCACTGTCGGAATTTCGCCGCGCCGGCACCAGCTTGAAGAGCCTGACCCTGGTGCATGGACTGCCACCGCGCAACTAGTTAGAAATAGGCGTGCTATAAACAAGACCAATCGACATGACTGGATCTACAACTCCAGCAGTGCAGCTTCGTGAAATTACCGGGTATCCAGGTATTGTGGTGGAAGAGGTCATTCTCGGTGCCAATATCTTCAAGGATATCTTCGGTGCTATTGGGGACATCGTCGGTGGCCGTGCCTTGGCAGCAGCTGATTGGGCAGAGAAACATAATGCCGATCCGAAGTTTATTCAACGGGGCAAACCAATGCAGAACGGATTTGTCGAACGATTTAGCCTCGAAGGAGTATTTGCTCCTTCATCACCCCGAAGTCTCTAGTTTAGGGTGGTACTAATCAGAGGTGGTTTAGAGGGTCAGCAGGCATATTCTTAGCAGTCGAATAAGCTCACCAACCAATGATTGCTCCAGCGACAAATTTGATTGGAGAAATAATAAAAATTGGTATTGAGAGTATCCATCTTCCGACATCACCCAGCAGTGCAACAACGACTGTCTCAATCCAACGAAGCCAAGGTGCTATCTGCGTTACAAAAACATCAACATTAAGATCGAAAAACGAGTAATCGCCGGAGAAGATGAGCCAGCCAGCCGAAGCCATAATCAGCAACTGAATGACATTGCCAAGATTAGAGAACCAGAATATAGTCAGTAAGAAGGTGCGCATGGTGCCACTCTGCTTCGCCGTTACTAATTATATGCTTATCACCAGCTTGTAATCCAACCTTATGTTTTTACGATCCGCTAGTGCTACTCAAAAGCGGCTTAGGCCCCGTCGTTATTGATTTGTTTGTATGATCAGATCGCCCCAGTATTACGATATCAGTTTAGGCATTGAATGACCCGCGCATGCGTCCTTTGTTATTTCCAAGGCGCAAATTTATTCTGCAACTCCTTGAATTGGAATGGCTCTTTTAAGTACAACAAATTCACCCAGTTACTAGTATCGATTCCATGACGTTGTAATTAGAGTCTCGTTAGGAGGGGCCGGGTAGATTCATGGCAGGATTCAATAATCTGAACTAAACTAAAGACTGCTTTGTCGATCTCCGCTGGATCATCCTGGAATATACCGCTGGTCGAGTTACTGCGCTAATGCCTTCGGTGGCGATTTTCGCTATCTCAAGCCTCTCGATGCATACAAGGTATTTATCAGCGAGACCAACAACCCCTACAAGGCCTATCGTGACTATATTGCGACGCCATTCAAACAGGAGTTTCATCTTTACCTGCAGAGGAGAATTGAATCGGGTGCACCGATAATAAAAACCGGCCGGCGATCAAGAACAACAACAAAAAAGTATCGAGGGGTTGCAACACCGACGCAATTTACATCGACGGCTCCCACTTGTGGGCAGCGCTGATCGCCACTGGAAGCTATGTCAAAAAAACAAGTAATAATAATGACGCTAACTCCAGAACAAGCAGGATTCTGCCCCTTCCATGATTCCTATCGTGGCATTGATACTCTCAGTCATAGTTGTCAATACTCGGGCAGGCACAAAACAGGTTGCGATCTCCGTAGACATTATCAATCCGATTGACTGTGGGCCAGCACTTACTGTCAGGGTATTCCCCGATTTTGTGCCCGGGGTAGGCGGCCTGGGATCTGGAGTAAGGACGATCCCAATTTTCATCCAATATGTCAGCCAGGGTATGGGGTGCATTCTTCAGCGGGTTGTTTTCTGCGGCAATCTCACCTGTTTCGACCTGTGCGATTTCCTGACGAATCCGAATCATGGCATCGATGAATCGATCCAGTTCCACCTTGGACTCGCTCTCGGTTGGTTCGATCATGAGAGTGCCGGCAACTGGGAAGGACATGGTGGGAGCGTGAAAGCCAAAATCCATCAGGCGTTTGGCGATGTCTTCCTCGCTAATCCCGGACGTCTGCTTCAATGAACGAATATCGATAATACATTCATGGGCCACCATGCCATTGCGGCCGGTATAAAGCACGGGGTAATGGGGGGCAAGTTTCGTCGCTATATAATTGGCGCTGAGAATAGCCACTTCTGTCGCTCTGCGAAGTCCTTCGCCCCCCATCATGGCAATGTACATCCAGGAGATTGGCAGGATACCGGAACTGCCCCAGGGCGCCGCCGATACTGCGCTATTAGCTGCTAGCGGTCCTGACAGCTTCACCACGGAATGATTGGCCACAAAAGGAGCCAGGTGTGCCTTCACGCCGATAGGGCCCATGCCCGGACCGCCGCCACCGTGCGGTATGCAGAAAGTCTTGTGTAAGTTTACATGGGACACGTCGGCGCCCATATCGGCTGGGTTTGCCAAGCCCACCTGGGCATTCAAATTGGCGCCATCCATGTATACCTGACCGCCGTTATCGTGCACGATCTGGCAAATTTCTTTCACGGCCTCTTCGTACACGCCATGCGTAGATGGGTAGGTGATCATTAACGCAGCCAAATCATTGGCGTGTTTTTCTGCCTTGCCTTTTAGATCTGCGACATCGATGTTGCCATTGTCATCGCAGGCTACAATCACGACTTTCATGCCTATCATGTGGGCGCTGGCAGGATTGGTGCCGTGGGCTGAGCTGGGGATCAAGCAAATATTACGATCTGATTCGCCCTCACTATGCAGGTATTTTTTGATCGCCAGTAGTCCGGCATACTCGCCCTGGGCGCCGGAATTCGGTTGCATGCTCACGGCATCGAAACCGGTAATCTCTTCCAGCATCTGCTCCAGTTCGGTGACCATCTGTAGATAACCACCCATTTGCTCTACAGGTGTAAAGGGGTGTGGCTTGGCAAACTCTGGCCAGCTAATGGGGATCATCTCGGCCGCGGCGTTTAACTTCATGGTGCAAGAGCCCAGTGGAATCATGGCATGAGTTAGAGAGATATCTTTATTCTCCAGCCGCTTCAAATAGCGCATCATTTCAGTTTCGCTATGATAGCGATTGAAAATGGGATGTTGCAGATAATTGCTGCGCCGTAAAAGATTATCTGGGATAACTGGCGCTATGGCTCCGCTAATAATTCTGGTATCAAAATCTTCTACAGAAAGCTTCTCGCTCGCTTTGCCAACCAGGACTCGCCAGAGCTGCACGAGGTTTTCCAAACTCGTGCATTCGTCCAGGCTGATACCAATGTGTCCGTCCGAGCCGAGTCGATCCAGGCGCAGATTTATTCCCGCCGCCGCGGCACGGGCCTCGATTGCTGCAGCTTGATCCACGTCGACGGCCAGTGTTAGTGTGTCGAAATAGCTTTCATTGACCAGCCTGACGCCACAGTGTTGTAATCCGGCGGCAAGAATAGAGCTAAGACGATGAATTCGCTGGCCGATTTTTCTTAGTCCAATCGGGCCATGATACATTGCATACAGCGCGGCTATATTTGCCAGCAATACCTGGGCGGTGCAAATATTGCTATTGGCCTTCTCGCGGCGGATATGCTGCTCGCGAGTTTGCAATGCCATGCGAAAGGCCTGTTTCCCCCGTGTATCTATGGAGACACCGATGATGCGACCGGGAACCGCGCGCTTGTACTCATCTCGGGTTGCAAAATAAGCGGCGTGAGGGCCGCCAAACCCCATCGGAACGCCAAAGCGCTGACTACTCCCCATTACCACGTCTGCGCCCATTTCACCGGGTGGCTTCAATAGCGTCAGGCTCATGAGATCGGCAGCGACGACGGCAATAGCCTGGTGCTGGTGGAGACGATCTATCAATGGCGCCAGATCTCTGACTTCACCAAGCATGGAAGGATATTGAAATATTGCGCCGAACAGATCCTCGGCAACTTCAGGGGCAAGCAAGCTATTGATATCGCCAATCAACAGTTCGAAGCCGAAACATTCTGCCCGGGTCTTGAGCACGTCGATGGTTTGTGGAAAGCAGCTTTGATCTACGAAGAATTTGCTGGCACTGCGATTTTTACTAACGCGCCGGGCCAGGGCCATGGCTTCGGCGGCGGCAGTGGCCTCATCCAGCAGCGAGGCGTTGGCCAGATCCATGGCGGTGAGGTCCAGGGCCATCTGTTGAAAGTTTAACAGGCACTCGAGGCGGCCCTGGGAAATCTCCGGTTGATAGGGTGTATAGGCGGTATACCAGCCTGGATTCTCCAGCACATTTCGTAAAATGACATTGGGCGTACGGGTGTCGTAGTAGCCCAGGCCGATATAGGACTGGTTAAGCGTGATCTTCCCGGCCATGGCTTTTAATCGGGAAAGCGCCGCGTCTTCAGTCTGGGGTCCGGGCAGGGCCAGAGGAGATTTCAGGGCGATGGATTCGGGAACGGTGCGGGCGACTAACTGTTCGAGAGAATCCAGTTGTAATGTTGCCAGCATTTTATCAATTTGCTCGGCATCGGGACCGATATGACGGTCGATAAATTCACCCCGGTACTGAAGTGCTCCCAGCGACGGTGCCGAATCATTTTCTGCTGTACTATCTAAAGCCATTTTTGAAGCCAGTTTGGAGCTTGAGCTTGCATTGTTGTATTTAAAGGAGTGATGATTTCAGAAGCGCAAGTCTGCTGTTCGAAATTGCGGGTCTTGTATTAAGCTATCTTCTTGTTGGTCAGGGGTGCGCCCACCTATTATTCTGCGTCACAGTGTTCGACATAGGCATCAGCATCCATGAGTTTGTCCAATTCGCTTGCGTCGATCAGCTTCAGCTTGTAAAACCAACCTCCCACATAGGGAGCTAAATTGATCGTTTCCGCCGCGTCAAGCAAGGCTTCGTTTACTTCCAAAATTTCGCCTGAAACCGGGCTGTAAATATCGGAAGCCGCCTTCACGGATTCCACCACAGCCACTTCGTCTTTTGAATTCACCATCGCGCCCGCTTCTGGTAATTCGATGAATACGATATCACCTAGGGCGTTCTGGGCATGATCGCTGATGCCAATAGTAGCGATGCCATCGTCATCGACTTGTACCCATTCATGGGTAGAGGCATATCTTAGATTATCAGGAACAGTACTCATTCAACCCCCTTCTTGCTGCTGCCATCGCCGCAGTGGTGAA
This sequence comes from Gammaproteobacteria bacterium, assembly GCA_002731775.1. Classification (GTDB taxonomy): domain Bacteria; phylum Pseudomonadota; class Gammaproteobacteria; order Pseudomonadales; family Pseudohongiellaceae; genus UBA9145. The sequence goes on along the minus strand of PCCP01000107.1, from coordinate 43,007 downwards.
TCTCATTCGAACACTTTCTTGCCGAAACGGACAAAATTTGGTTTCACGATTCTCACTGGAGTCAACCTGCCTCTTATGTCTGCCTGACAGGAATGGCTGTTAACCGGAATTCTAGCTAAAGCGATTGAATGCTTCAACGTGGGCGAAAATCCCCCGCTGGTGATAATGCCTTCACCGTTATCGCAGAGTATTCGTTGTCCTTCTCTGAGCACCCCGCGTTGTTCCAGTACCAGGCCGACGAGTCTGGGCATCGAACCCGCCGCCTGCTCTGCCCGATGGCGGACGGCAGCACTGCGACCGATAAAATCGCGATCCTCCGGTTGCCAGGCGATAGTCTGTTCCATATTCGCCGCCAATGGGGAAATCTCTTCATCCATATCATGTCCATACAGATTCATGCCTGCTTCCAGTCGCAAGCTGTCCCGTGCACCCAGCCCAATCGGATGTACGCCGGCAGCCAGTAACTTATCCCAGAAGGCAGGGGCTTCCTTTTCAGGAAAAATTAATTCCAGACCTTTCTCGCCAGTGTATCCGGTACGCGCGATAAACCAGTTGCCAAGCTCGACGCCACTGAAATTAGCCAGCAATTTAATAGCGGCGGTTTTAACAGGATAAAGCTGCCCCTGGTCTAACACCACGCAGACTTTTTCGCGGGACTGAGGGCCATGTACCGCCAGAATTGCCAACCCGGGTTTTTCTACCAAGGCGACGTCAAATCCAGTGCTGTGGCTATTCATCCAGGCCAGGTCTTTAGTTCGGGTCGCACAATTAACGACTATCCTGTAACCAAAACTCATGCGGTAGACAATCAGATCATCGATCACACCGCCGTTTTCGTTGAGCATCGCGCTATAGAGTGCGCGGCCTTCGGCATCGAGTTTATCCACATCGTTAGCCAATAGCTTTCGCAGATAAGCTTTTGCGTCGTCGCCAGAGATATCCACCACGGTCATGTGGGAGACATCGAAAACCCCGGCGGTGCTTCGCACCCGCTGGTGCTCTTCGATCTGGGAACCGTAATTAATGGGCATGTCCCAGCCGGCGAAATCCACCATTTTGGCGCCGGCATCGAGATGCTTTTGGTAGAGGGGAGTGTGTTGGCCCAACGACTTACTGCTCTGGTAATTGGCTAATTGAAAACAGACACATTGTACAATTCCGTGTTGAATTTTGATAGCAGCAGGCAGCGGGGAAGGGTACAACCGAGCGGTGAGATCCTAAACTTCTAGCTGTACCGGCAAAGTGTAGGGTGCCGGATTTCTTTTTCTGTCAAGGTATTGCACGGTGAAGCGCAGGCGTTGGCGGCAAAGGCCACGTACAGCACGACGCCGTCTTCCATGATGAGTGCTTCTGCGGCGACATTGGCAGACAGTTTCTCAGCAGGTCAACGGGTATCCCTTCCTATCTTCTCTACTCAGCGGACACAGTCATGATCGGCACGGCGGGGGTATTATTAAGGGGTGCCTTAGACCCAGAAATTGCAAAACAGCCTGGTTCTTTCCCAGCTTCGTTTGCCAGGATCGCTTCTGAGCCAGGAGTGTATGCACTGACAAAAAAACAGGAAGCATCGCTGCTTCCTGTCTTCTGTCGATCTGGTATGTCACTGATACCCAGGCCGAACTACATCGAGGTGGCGGCCTCGAGGACATCGGCAAAGTCTGGTCGGTCCTGGTAACGTGCCTCGGCAAACCTGTGCTTGATAGTTCCATCCGGAGTAATCAAAAAGATGCCAGGGTAAGGGATTCCATAGACCCGATGACCCGGCTCATAGTCCAGATTGCGAATACCGAAGGCATTCACGTGAGTCACATCTTCATCATGAAGCAGAGGAAATTTGACACCCTGATCTTCCTGCACAGTTTTCAGAAGCTCAACGGAGTCATAAGTTATAGCGGCAACATTGATGCCCATTGCCTCGAACTGGTCTGAGATATCTGTCAGCTGCACGAGCTGTGCTTTACAGAAGGGTCACCAGTCGAAGGAGCGACTCAGCATAAATAGCAGCCCCTTTTCTCCTTTTAATTCGTCGAAAGTGCGTAAGTTACCATCCTGGTCCTGTGCTGAGATATCAGGGATCGATGCACCTACCGGGAAGTCTGGCGCCCAGACAAATTCCTGCGCCATCGAAACCTGGAATGCCCCCAGCAGAATCAAGGCAAGGAAAAACCTGCCCACTGACCCGGCATGCGTAATGCGGTTTTGCTTCATAGGATATTACCTCCAGTTAAACCCGTTTAATTTTTATTAGCCTACAAGCACAGTTGTTCAGAGGCTTCCTGACAATAGTACCGAAGTCGGGGGGTTTTATTACATTTATCGTGGACTAATATCTGGAATTGGCCCAAAAGCGGTAAAAGCCGGTGTATCCTCGCGTCTCTAGCGACACCCACACCTAATTTATGTTGTCGAAATTAGCAAAAAACCGGTCTCCTCGGGGCAGGTAATTATTCATGCTGTCCAGTGAGAAAACCACGGCGCTGGAGCGCCCAATTATCTCTTCCCTGGGAATAAAGCTGTAAACCCGGCTATCGGCGCTGTTATCTCGATTATCACCAAGCACAAAGAATTGATCTTGCGGCACGATAGTGGGGCCGTAGTTTCTGCTGGAGCGACGGATGAAATGGCGGGACACCCTGGCCTGGTGCGTCTTGCCCGTCAGGTCCTCCAGAATTATGAGGGCGTTATCACTCCTCGACAGGACGTGATAATCGGTGGCTGTGCCGTTGATCACCAAGCCGTTATTCTGCATGTAGATAGTGTCGCCGGGAATGCCGACAATGCGTTTGACCAGGCGTTTATCGGCTTTCTTGGAGTCAATAATCACTACATCTCCACGCCGGGGATCGGAAATTTCCGTCAATGAGATTTCAGTGAAAGGGATTTTGACGTCGTAGGCAAGCTTGTTGACCCAGACCTTGTCGCCATCAAGCAGCGTGGGTAGCATGGAAGCACCGGAGATTGAACTCAGGTCAGCGATTGCACTCTTGAAGAAGACGATACAGGCCAGCAGCAGGAAGAACTGTCGGTTCTCCTGCCAAAACACACCTAAATTTGTGCCTATTCTCTGGGAAATATTGTGTTTATCTAAATCGTTCATAAGTTTCTGTTCGGGAATTAACTTATTCGATCCCACTATCTTAAAGCATTCTGTCTAATCCTACCGGATTGCGGTGTCTGTTTCGCACCTGGCGGCACCACGGCAGCGCCAAAATAGCCGCCTGGTGTGTACATGTCAATTTATCCATTTATGGGCAGTAACTGCAAGTCGTAGGCTTGTAGCTTGCGATTAGACGCGTTGTACTACGGTGAGTGGGCTGTTGCGGTGGAGTTTGCATGCCTGCTTGCAAACCCACACAGCAATCACTAACCTGTATACTTGTACAGTATTTTCGCTGCTGGCGACCTCCCATGGATTCACCCCAATTTCACCCGGCTTGTCATAACTGGTTCGAGTCCCGATTTGGCCAGCCTACTGACGCCCAAGCTCAGGCCTGGCCTGCGATCCAGGCTGGTCGACACACGCTCATCTGCGCTCCCACCGGTAGTGGTAAGACCCTGGCCGCGTTCTATGCTGCCATCGACTCCCTGATCCGGGTCGGCGTTAACGGTCAATTGAGCGAAGGCGTCCAGGTGCTGTACATATCGCCCCTGAAAGCGTTGAGCAACGACATCCATAAAAATCTGGAACTGCCCCTGGATGGAATCGCGGAGCAGCTACACCTCTGTGGGGAAGCGCCTGTAGATATCCGCATTGCCGTACGCACCGGCGACACGCCTGCCGCGGCACGGCAGAAAATGGCCAGAAATCCTCCCCACATCCTGGTGACGACGCCAGAGTCTCTTTACCTGCTGCTAAGCAGTGCCAGTGGCAGAGCCATGTTGGCCAGTGTCAGCACCCTGATCATAGATGAGATCCACGCCGTGTTGGGGGATAAACGCGGCTCTCACCTGTCCCTTTCTATCGAACGCCTACAGCACCTAGTGCAGGCGGGTTCGGGGCAGACCTTGCAACGAATCGGTTTGTCGGCAACCCAGAAGCCCATCGAGATGGTGGCGCGTTACCTGGTGGGTAATCGCAATTGCCACCAGGGCAAGGTGGATTGTGAAATCGTCGATGTTGGCTTTCGGCGCCAAATCGATGTCAGCCTCGAAGTACCAGGCTCACCGCTGTCAGCCCTGATGAGTAATGAAGTCTGGGATGAGTTATATCAGCGCCTGGTGGATCTGGTTAATACCCATGCCACTACATTGGTGTTCGTGAATACCAGGAGGCTCTCGGAACGACTGGCCCTGGCCCTGGCCGAGCGCCTGGGCGAGAACGCCGTCTGCTCCCATCACGGTAGCATGAGCAAGGATCATCGCCACCAGGCGGAACAGAGGCTCAAAGCCGGTGAGTTGAAGGTACTGGTCGCAACTGCATCCATGGAGCTGGGAATCGATGTCGGCTCGATCGACCTGGTGGTGCAGTTTTCCTCACCGAAAAGCATTGCCGCCTTCTTGCAGCGGGTGGGTCGCAGTGGTCACACTATCGATGGCATACCCAAGGGCATATTATTTCCTTTGACCCGGGATGACCTGGTTGAGGCGGCGGCGCTGTTACACAGCATAAGTCAGGGTGAGCTGGATCGCATCGTCATGCCGGAAAAACCCATGGACATCCTGTCGCAGCAAATTGTCGCCGAACTGTCATCCCAGTCTCTAACTGCGTCAGCAGAGCCTGATGGCTGGGATGTGAATGCACTGTTTGAGTTATTTGCTAATGCCTATCCCTACCGTGATCTCGATCGGGAAGAATTCGACACCATCGTTAAAATGCTCACACTGGGCTACGCCAGCAGGCGGGGCAGGCGTGGCACCCTCCTGCACCATGATGCCATCAACAATCGTCTGCGGGCGCGGCGTGGCGCTAACCTAATTGCCCTGACCAACGGTGGCGCTATTCCGGATATGTTTGACTACCAGGTAGTATTGGATCCGGAAGATATCGTGGTGGGCAGTCTCAACGAAGACTTTGCCCTCGAGGCTTTGCCAGGAGATGTATTCACTCTCGGCACGCACGCCTGGCAACTGCTGAGGATCGATGGCTTGAAGGTTCGGGTCCGGGACGCACAGGGCATGCATCCTACCATTCCATTCTGGTTTGGTGAGGGACTGGGACGCACACAGGAACTTTCAGAGTCCGTGTCTCGATTGCGCCAGTGTGTCGCTGACTTGCTGCTCGATGACTCAGCCACCGCTGCCGTTCAGTGGGTGGTGGATGCAGCAGATTTGTCACCTGCTGCAGCAACCCAGTTAGTTGAATACTTGCAGAGCGGCATGAATGCGCTCGGCGTGATGCCGAGTCGAGAAACCATTGTCATGGAGAGGTTTTTTGATGAGGTTGGCGATATGCACGTGGTGATTCATTCGCCCTACGGTAGCCGCCTCAATCGAGCCTGGGGCCTGGCGCTGCGCAAGCGATTTTGCAAATCATTCAATTTTGAGCTGCAGGCGGCGGCCAACGAAGACAGCATCGTCATCTCCCTGGGCTCGGTGCACAGTTTCCCACTCGCCGATGTTTACAAGTACTTGCAGAGTAAGACGGTGAAGGATGTGCTGGTACAGGCGCTTCTGGATGCACCTATGTTCGAAGTCAGGTGGCGCTGGAACGCCACCCGCTCGCTTGCCATCCAGCGCAATCGCAACGGCAAGCGGGTACCGCCACAGTTTCAACGCATGGATGCGGAAGATCTCATCGCCCATGTTTTCCCCGATCAGATTGCTTGCCAGGAAAATCTTAATGGCAGACGCGAAGTGCCCGATCACCCCCTGGTCAACCAAACCATTCATGACTGTCTCACCGAAGCGATGGACATCGATGAACTGACTCAGCTTATTACCCGCATCGAACAGGACCAGCTCACCCTCATCGCCAAGGATCTGCGGGAACCATCACCCTTCGCCCAGGAAATTATTAATGCGCGGCCCTATGCCTTTCTGGATGACGCGCCATTAGAAGAGCGGCGCACCAATGCGATCCGGAATCGCAGCTGGGCCGATCCGGCGGAAACAAAGGATCTTAGTCTACTCGACGTCGGGGCTATTGAACGGGTAAAGGCGGAAGCCTGGCCCGCTGTTAGCAATTCGGAAGAATTGCACGACGCGCTCTTGAGCCTGGCATATGTCACCACTACAGAATTTGCGTCACACCAGTATGGTCAATGGCAGCAGGCACTGATCGCTGCCGGGCGCATCGAACGGCTTGATCTGCCGGGGTTTCAACTCTGGGTGGCCACGGAAAATCTGCCTGTTTTCATGGCGGTATACGCGGACATGGATAAGGATAAGGATAAGGATAAGGGGGTGCCAGGCCGCCGTAGCTTACCAGGGTTTCTGCGCGACCAGCGCTGGGAGCGCCCTGATGCCTTAAGGGAAATCCTGCGTGGCAGATTGGAAGGCTTGGGTCTGGTTACGGTGGCGCAACTTGGCTCGGAGTTGCACCTTGAGGGGTCCAGCATCGGCGCCGCATTGGTCGCGCTAGAGGTTGAAGGCTTCGCATTTCAGGGTCGGTTTTCGCCGCCGACCGCTGCTGAGGGTGAGGCGGTGGAATGGTGTGAGAGACACCTGTTGCAGCGCATCCATCGTTACAGCATCGATGCTCATCGCAAGAGTATTGCACCGGTGTCCTTACAAACGTACACCGAGTTTTTGTTCGATCGCCATCAATTGCTGCCGCTTTCCGAAGAGGAGCAATCGGCGTCCCCCTCGTTGGATGGGCAGACCCAGCTGCAAAATACTCTGAGCCTGTTAGACGGCATTCCAGCACCTGCTGCCAGTTGGGAGGCAGATCTTTATCCTGTACGCATCAAAGACTATGACCCCAGTTGGCTGGATGTCATGTGCATTAGTGGCAAGGTGGCCTGGGGGCGTTATACCTTGCCGGCCGCTTCACTGCGGGAATCGAAGTCGAACAGCAGGAAATCGCCTGGTCCGATCAAGACCACGCCGATCACCCTGGTGTTGCGGCAGAACCTGGATATTTGGCAGGCCCTGGCCAGTTCGCAATTGCCTCAGGAGACACAACTTCAATACAGTGCCTCGGCTCGTCGCATCGAATCGGACCTGGAACAGCACGGAGCAAGCTTCTTCGACCAGATACAGAGCCGAACCAGCTTGCTGAAAACCCTGCTCGAGGAAGGCCTGGCCGAACTGGTGGCTGGCGGTCGCTTGAACAGCGACAGTTTTACCGGCCTGCGCGCTTTGCTGACTCCCAGTGGCAGGAGGCGGGGTAAGCATCGACGGCGAGGTCGCAAGTCGATGTTTGGCGTTGAAGATGCCGGCAGGTGGAGCCTGCTAGACACCTTCATGCAAGCCGCCACACCAGCCGAGCAGGCTTCCCGCTATTGGAAGGTGCTGGATGAAGAGCAGCTGCAACGGCTGGCGAGCATCTACCTGCGGCGTTGGGGTGTGCTGTTCAGAAATCTGCTGGACAGGGAGTCAAAGGCCCCACCCTGGCGCGTGTTGCTGGCCACACTCAGAAAAATGGAATTGCGTGGCAGCATCAGGGGAGGCAGGTTTATTTCGGGGGTGAGCGGAGAGCAATTCGCTTTCTCTGAGACCGTCGACGACCTTCGACAATTCAGCAAGGGGCAGGAAAAGCGCGCAGATCTAACCTGGGTCTGCATCGCCGCTACCGACCCACTGAATCTGATCAACCTGAGCTTGCCCAATCGCAAACTCCCTCGTCTGGGCAAAAATCGGGTGTTGTATCGAAACGGAATTGCTGTCGCTGTGCTGGAATCCGGGGACGTTCATTTTTTGACCGAGGTCGAGCCGGATCAGCGCTGGTTGCTACAGCAATTGTTGTTAAAGCGGAGTTTTCAGCCACGATTGCGAAGCTATCTGGGTAACCGCTAATCAGGGCTGGGAATGAAAATCCCGCTATCGTGCAAGACGATAACGGGACCTCATACCTTGCGGGAGCTACGGGACTGCTGCTTAGTTCGGTATTCTCCGAAAGTCCTCTCCAATCACCCATTTAACCTGGTTTTGATGCTGATTGTTCAGGCTAGATCGAGTAACTGGAGGCTCCCTTAATAGATTGACTATTGATGGGATCACCTCCTTTTGAATGCCAGGGTAGTCGCTGGTTGCCAGCTGGCTCCCCCTGTTAGAGCCGCTGGCAAAACGCTGTCGATTTTATAACCCACATGCAATGCACTGTAAAGTAGTCATCGCAGATTACCTTTTGGCATTTACCGCGCAGCTGCATTTCCGAAATTAAATAGGTTTTGACCACAGATTTCTCAAAATTTCTGGGATACATCCTCACCTGTGCGGCGTGTCACAGAATTTGAAAAATTACATGCCTGCACCGGGTTCTGTAAGTAATGGAGCAACTTAGCAAGATGATCAAATAGAAGAAGGCAGAGACGGGTAGAAGTTGATTTCTGGGTGAGTCTCGGGCACGTCTTCGCGGGCCTCCTGACAAGAATCGTGCAGGATCTCGATATATCCGTATACTTAGAACTATGTGGAGACAGTGAGTACTTACTTTCAGACTTACTGAAACGATAGAAAGAAGCGTAAAGACAGGAACAAAACCAGTACAATTAGACCCAGGTGGGCGATGAAACGGAATGGACTCTCGGCAAAATTGGTCCAGCGTGTACTCGGTTCCCCACTTAGTCGAGTCCTCTCGTATTCCTCCCGGGCTCGTCCTTCTCTATCCCGCTGATACGTATCCAGCAATTCCCGAGCCCGGTGCCGTTGCGCTTCCTTCTTTAGCCACAGTGCCGGCAGCGAGATACCCCAATTACCACCTAGGGTCTCGTAATATTCGATATCGTTCCGCTCGAGTAGCTCCCGTACTTCCTGGGCTTCTTCGGCCGGCACATCACGAAGTTTGAATAATATTTTTGACATGGCGGCAGCCTCTGCTCCTCGTAGCCACTGCTCAGAGGTGTCCTAAAACTAATGGCATGCTACCTTTATCGCAGAACTGTGTAAATTGGCCCCCGGGGACAGCAATGAAAATTACTGTAATTAGCAACCATGCGTGGTACGCCGCTCTCAGGCAGCCGCTAAAAGCTCTTGCCCTGTTAACTGCGATGAGTCTCAGCTTGTTCAATGGCGTCTCTGCCGATACTTCGGTGTGGGTAATCACTTCGGGTAACAATACGGTATATCTTGGCGGCACCGTACATTTGCTTCGACCCACGGATTACCCCTTGCCTGAGGAATATGAGCAGGCCTACCAGGCATCATCTGAAATTTATTTTGAGACTGATATTAGCTCCATGACTGATTTTTCGGTGCAGGCGCAGATGCTGCAGCAGTTAAGCTACAGCGATGAGCGCACATTGAAAACAGTACTCAATACCAATGCCTACACAGCATTGTCTGCCTACGCAGGAAAGCTTGGATTGCCATTAATGATGCTGGAAAAATTCAAGCCGGGCATGGTCGTGAGCACCTTACAGCTTTTAGAATTTCAGAGAATGGGATTCACACCCCAGGGCGTGGATACTTATTTCAATACTCGAGCCATCGGTGATGCGAAAACCTTGGGCCAACTAGAATCCATCGAGCAGCAAATCGGCTTCCTGGCGGCAATGGGCGAAGGCAATGAGAGTGAATTCATCCTGTTGTCCCTGCGCGACCTAGAGGAAACGGAGGAGGTCATGGAAGAAATGATCCGGGCCTGGCGCGAGGGTAACAACGTCAAACTGGCGGAGATGTTTGTTACCGATATGCAGGTAGAGGCGCCGGAACTCTATGACTCCCTGTTATTACAGCGCAACCTGAATTGGATTCCCCAGATTGAGTCAATGTTAGGGGATGCCGATACCGAATTCGTGCTGGTGGGGGCAGCTCATCTGGTTGGAAACCAGGGCTTGCTGGATTTGCTTTCCCAAAAAGGCTTTCGAGTCAAACAACTCTAGCGCCTCTAAAATAGAAGCCTGCACGCGATTTTCGAGCCGAAAGCTGAGACAAAAAAAGAGAGATTCTATCTCTCTCTATCAGCCTTCTTATCATGCGGAGTTTATCAGCTGGTTTTATGGCTTAAGACAATTTGACGTGGTCCGCTGGTGGAGGTCTGACCACTCACACCGGATGGGATTTGCTGAACCTTGCCTCCAGCCTTAAGGAAGGCGTTGACAAATTCTGCCAGGTTATCGCGATTGCTAATCGCCGCTTCTTTCTTCGAACTTTTCGCCATAACACTACTTTCTCAATCTGCCAAGAGGTCAGAATTATACACGAAACCACAACTGTCGGCCAATGGGCGGACAGCCCTATCAATCCCCGTGGCAGAATTTGGCAATGGCAACGCCGTGACAATATCAGTAACTAGCGTAATGGGGATTTGCCAATGCCCGGAACCGTCGGCGCCGGGGAATGATGATCTTTAGCTGAGTAGACGGGGCGCAGAACCCAGGCGTTTACGGGGCCTTGTGTAGTAGTCCGAATAATAGTCTTCCGGTAAGTCTCCAGTCATTTCGTCCATCGATGTCTTATAGATGACCTTCATTTTCGCGAGTAGCTCCAGATCGAGATGGCAACCATAGTTACGAATGGTTTCTATGTCTTCCAGCTGTTTTCGTGAAACACCCAGTAAGCGTGCGCCTACGTTCATGGAATAACCGGCATCTAACCGTAGCTGGCGGACACTCCTCTTTACAGCCACTGTAACTGGAGAAAATTTTGAGAATTGAGCTTGGTTCATAATAGTACCCGGGGAAATGCTTGCCGAGGTCAGCCTCTTGCATCCACCTCCACCTTCTAAAATCAAATTTGCTTAATCGTGTTCAGGCCGTGCCTGTTACATGAAAACCGCGGCTAAATCAGCCTAACACAGCGAATCCAACTTGGTAATAATTACTTGAAATTAGCGGTTTTTTGCAAAAAGCAGCCAATAGGGTTTCAAAATTTTACAATAGAAACCCAGCGTCGAACCGCGGGCAGTATACCCCGCTGCATCCTCTAATCAATTCTGAAACCAGGCCTGTGTGTATATTTACAGGGATGTGCCGGACCATCCGTCGCCAGAGCGATGGCATGGTATTATTCAGAGGCGCCCTAAAATTGGACGCACTGAGGGAGGCATTGATGTCTGATAAAGATGAAGCGGATTCCGGGACCGTCGCCGAGCAAGCAACTGCGGCCGAATTGAACACACCGGAGCCAGTTATTAGCAGCCCAATCACTATCAACAAGGTGGTCAGTTTTCATTACCGGCTCAGTGATGTCGATGCAGATGGCAATCGTGGCAAGCTCATGGAGGAGTCTTTCGGGGGGGAGCCCCTGTACTACCTGCATGGCTTCCATAATGTAATTGTTGGTCTGGAAAGAGCATTGGAAGGTAGGTGCGAGGGTGATGCGATTGATATTGTATTACCGGCCGATGAAGCTTATGGGAGGCGTCAAGCGGATGCGGTGCGGCGAGTTCCGATCAAGCATCTGCACGTACCCCAGGGCAAGAAGACCCTGTTACCGGGAATGATTGCCGCAGTGCAAACGAAGGCAGGAACGAAACGGGTACTCCTTATTAAGGTGGGGAAATTTAATGCGGACGTAGATTTCAATCATCCCTATGCCGGGAAAACACTCCATTATGAGGTTAAGGTAGTTGGAGTGAGGGACGGGAGCGCAGAAGAAATTGCCCATGGCCATGTTCACGGTCCGGGCGGTCATCACCGCTAGCAGATGCCAAGTTCGAGCAGAGGCTAGCCCATCTGCTCTGAGTACCGAGTTCGAAAGCTTAATTTCACTGCGGCCATGCCACCAGTTTCTGCATCCCTAGCCCGCGCTCCCGGACCAATAGTGGGCGAAGGCGTTTAGTAGCTGCGCCGATTTGCGTCGGTAGCACCACAGATAAATCGGCTTCAGCAGTTTTCGTATGCCCTTGAGCTCAATCTCCAACTCCAGCAGCAGTGCCAGCGTCGCTGTGGCGGACTCGGGCTCGAGGCGAAGACTATAAGCCACGCGCATATTCGTAGATCGCACAATAAAATCGATTCGTTGTGGGGGCTCCCAGTAGGAAATTTTCCAGTTCTTGTTTGAAGGATTACTGGATTTGCCGGAAACTACCAGCACGGTGCTGCCACGCCCCGGGTCGTCGCTGTCGGTACGGGAAGTACTGAGAATATTGGGCTGCCATTGCTGCCAGTTCTGGAAATCTGTCAGTAGCTGCCATGCTCGTTGAACCTGATCTTCGACACTCAGGTTTTTATCGGGCCCTGAAGCCAGCCAAATTTGCTCGCTTATTTTAAGATTGGCTTGCGTTGTGGTCACTTGCTTCCATTTCCATTCGATTCTGGCAGGCAGCGATCGCGCGTGCCTTAGCCCTCGATTAACTTATTGACAAGTATAACTATACGATCTTGTATGCACATGGTTGCAGCGGCTTCGGTTGAACCCTGGCAATAAGCGCTGGCAGATTTCGAGCCGCAATCGATAGAGCCCTGTCCGCAACCCGGAAGTGTAGTGGCAATTGATTGAAATACAAGAGAAAGTGCGGAAGCAGGCGGCGATGACAGTTGTCGATAAGGCTCCGGCAGCACAGAGCAGGCTCGATTTTGCCTGCTGACTCCTTTTCCGGTTCGATGTTGTGTTATGGTTTGGCACAGGCAAAAAATCAAAACGGGCCCTCTGCGGGTATCACCTGGTTTTGCCTGGAAAGGGCAATGACGCAGGGGGTGCATTAACGCGCAGTAAAATACTAAACAACAGAGAGATAATCATGGACCTTGAAGATAAAAGTCGAAGAGAAGTTCTCAAGGGTACACTTGGCGCCGGCCTGTTTGCAGCGAGCGCCGCTACCGTCCCCAGCCTGGTGCTGCCTGCGCTGGCACAAGGAGAGAGACTGGTTCCATTCACGGATGTGCCTGACACTTTTCAAGTTGGACCGGTTCGACCGGGGTCCACCCATTATCTCGATACCCGAGAGATCACTTCCTATTTCACCGACAATGATGATTTCTATCTGGTACAGCATTATGGCCAACCGGAAATTGATAATGCTTCCTGGCGCCTCAAGGTCACCGGCCTGGTGGACAATGAACTGGAATTCTCACTGCAAGACCTGATGGGTCGGGATGTCATCGAACAGCAGGTCGGGTTCGAGTGTGGAGGCAATGGTCGGCGTCTGTTTCAGGGACTCATCGGCAACGCGCGATGGCGTGGAGTTTCCCTTGCTAATATTCTGAAACAAGCCGGTATTCAGGCTGGCGCGAAGGAAATAGTTTTCTTTGGCGCCGACACTGGGATGGAAGAAATACGCGGTCGTGAAGTTGAAAAAGCCTGGGCTCGCAGCCTTTCCATAGAAGATGCCATGCGCCCTGAAAACATGCTGGCGTTTGAAATGAATGGCGAAGCTTTGCCACATTACCATGGCAAACCAGTTAGGCTGTTGGTACCCGGCTGGTATGGCGTCGCCAACGTGAAATGGCTAACCCAGATTCATGTTCAAAATACCCGTTACATGGGTCGCTTTATGGGTCGGGACTACGTGACCTTGAAGAAAGAAATTGTAGGTGGAGAGGAGAGGTGGGTAGAAAATTCCGTCACCATGATGAACTTGAAATCGTCAATTATTCGGGTAACCGAAATGGCTGGCCGCTACCGCATTCAGGGATTTGTATTGAATGATGGCACGCCACTTCGCAGCATTGAGGTGAAGGTGGACGATGGTCCCTGGGAACGCGCAGAGATGAATCCTCGCTCAACCAAGTATTCCTGGAAATTATTTAACTACGAATGGACCAACGCCATGCCAGGGGAACATACCCTGATATCTCGGGTAACCGACATCAACGGTAATGTACAACTGACGCCGGAGCAAATGCCGGAGAAGCTAAGCTTCTGGGAAGATTTTGTTCAGTTCGAAAGAACTATACGAATTTAGAACTGCGTAATCGTGTCTTAAACAACTCGTCGTGTCCGTCGTTGCTGGATTGCAAAAAGGGGGTTTACTAACACGGACATCAACGACGAAGATTTGACCAGCGGTTTTATTCTCACTCGCCAGTGGATTGAATCGAATCACGGACTGGACCTCATTTTCTGGTTGGCATCGGAGCGGAGGCCGTTTCGCTTCCGATTCGCCGGCCAGGAGGCGATTTGCTTTTTCCCCAAGCGGCAGCAAAAACAAGTACGAGAGAATTTTCCTCGATAAACCCTTTGAGGGTTAGGTTAAACAAACAGTAAGTGAATTACTGGACGGCAAGTTCGAACCCGAGTTGGTGTTGAGGAAGAGGCTACGACGCAAGTTGAGCGACTATGTAAAAAACGTACCACCCCATGTACAGGCTGCGAGGAAAGCGGAATCCATCCGCAAGCAGAGAAATCTTCCCAGTATGTACGAATCAGGCGGCTGGATAGAGTATGTGATGACGGTCAATGGGCTTGAACCAAGGCATTTTCGCGAATTCGCAATAGGCTACGATTTTATATTGAGAAACAACTCGGGCTCATCGCAGACTCTATTCTCGTATTTAAAGCATCGTCTTTGCATGAAATTATGAACACCCAGATAGGACTTTTTTAGTACCGGGGGAAGCAATGACAACGAATCTTGTGTTAACCGTAATTGGCGACGACAAACCTGGTCTGGTTGAGGCCCTGTCCCGGGCCATAGCCAGCAATTCCGGCAACTGGCTGGAGAGTAGTATGTCGCAACTGGCGGGCAAATTCGCCGGCATCCTGAGAGTTAGTGTCGCCGACACCGAAGCCGAAAAGCTAATTGCAGCACTTCAGAATTTATCCCCGGATCTAAAATTGCTTATCGAAAGAGCCGCGGCCGATGGGGCCGGTGATTCCTCATTGAGTGTGACCTTGAATCTCGTGGCCAACGATCGACCTGGTATTATTCGGGAGATATCTCGCGCCCTCGCTGGCTTGTCGATCAATGTCGAGAATATGAGTACGCGATGTGTGTCTGCGCCCATGTCCGGAGAACCTCTCTTTAAAGCAGAAGCATTGCTGAAGGTGCCGGCAGGCTTCAAGCTGGAGAGATTGCAGCTTGAGTTAGAAGATTTGGCAGATGATTTGATCGTCGAAATTCAATCGGCTTGATTCACATCTCTCGCGTCAGGCCGCTATCTGGATAACCTTCCACGTAGTCGATATAGCCATCAATGGAGTCGATACTGGGTCTGAAATAGGGCGAGACAGCACGCCGTGACCCGCAAGTACCGATTAGAAGCCTGCAAGCAATTCTGGCGCGCACTAAGCACTGCTGTGATGACTACCCCCGTAAACTGATTATGTCCCAGCGCTTCTCGAGCGCGGTGGATCTCAGCTGATCGTCTGGATCCACCGCCACTGGGACCTTTACTTGCTTCAGTAATTGCAGATCATTAACGGAATCAGTGTAGAAAATACTGTTGGCTAGTGAAAGCTGCTCCTGGGGCTGTCGTTGCGCCAGCAACCATTGTTCCAGCTTTGCAACTTTTCCCGCCTGGTAACAGGGTGTGCCGGCAATATTTCCGGTCAGGCAATCATCTTTAATTTCAAGCTCGGTCGCTATGAGCTGATCGACTCCGAAGATCGCCGCGATCGGTGAGGTGATGAACGCATTGGTGGCAGTGATTATCAGGCAGCAGTCACCAGCATCCCGGTGCTGTTTTACCAGGGCAAGCGCCTTATCAAGTACCATGGGGGCCACCGTTTCACGCATGAACACTTCGTGAAGTGCCTTTCTCTTGGCAGAGGATAGTTGCAGAATAGGGGCCATGGTGAATTTCACATAGCCGTGAATGTCCAGCTTCCCCTCCTGGTATTGCCGATAGTAGCTATCATTTTCTGCCCTGTGAGCGTTTGCATCGACGAGATTCCTGGAAATGAGAAATTCACCCCAGGCGTGATCGCTATCCCCCTCCAACAGGGTGTTGTCTAAATCGAATAGTGCCAATCGCCTCGACATCCGTACTTCCTGCATTTAAAAACCGGCTCGAAAGCAGCCATTATACCCGCTGTCTTTGCGGTGCAGCACCATAATTGCGGTAATTCACCTGCTCCATAATTCTCTAATAAAACATCTAACATATTGATAAATGGAATAAATAATAAATTTTACCCTCCCCCTGGCATTGATCAGCCCCACAGGATTGTGAAACAATAAGCCTTTTGCTTTGTCTAAGGCTGGGGAACAGTGATCGACTCTAGGGGCTTCCGCTTAAATGTTGCGATTGTGATTTGCAATAGTTTGGGGCATTTACTGTGGGCCAAACGGATTGGGCAGGGCGCGTGGCAGTTTCCACAGGGTGGAATTAAAGCCAGCGAATCTCCGGAAGACGCGCTATTCCGGGAGCTCGATGAAGAAGTTGGACTGAGTGCAAGGGACGTGAAAATTCTGCACCAGACCGATGATTGGTTACATTACCGTCTGCCAGAAAATTTTATTCGGCATAATACCGATTCACTTTGCATCGGCCAGAAACAGAAATGGTTTCTGTTGAGTCTCGAAAGCGATGACGACAAGGTGGAGTTGGGTAAATCCACGAATCCTGAATTTGATGATTGGCGTTGGGTGAATTATTGGTACCCTATTCATCAGGTAATTGAATTTAAAAGATGTGTTTACCGAAAGGCTTTGCAAGAACTGTTAGGCCCTCTCAACAGCTACATGAAACAACAATAAAAACAGGACAATCCCGAAGAGCAAGCGATTTGTACCGGTCAAGTGAATCTCCACCGCTGAGAGTATTTGCTGGTGCTGTCCACGATTCGATGGGAACAACCGGGAATAAGTATGCTGGACCAATTGCGCGGCATCGTTCAAAAAGTCAATGCGGCAAAAGATCTGCAGTCGACACTGAATATCATTGTGAGTCGGGTTCGCGAAGCATTGGACACACAGGTATGTTCGGTTTTCCTGTTCGATGCGGATATCAACAGCCATGTCTTGATGGCGTCAGACGGATTAAATGCAAAGGCAGTAGGGCATGTCAGTCTCGCCGTAGGCGAAGGCCTGGTGGGTCTGGTTGCAAAGCATGCCGAACCTATTAATCTGGAGGATGCCCCGCTGCATCCCAGTTACCACTATCTGCAGGAAACTGGCGAAGAAGTATTTCACGCCTTCCTGGGTGTGCCCATCATCCATCACCGTGCAGTCCTCGGTGTGCTGATCGTTCAACACGAAGAGCGTCGCCGTTTCGACGAAAGCGAAGAAGCTTTTCTTATAACCCTCTCGGCTCAGCTAGCCGGGGTTATTGCCCATGCCGAAGCCACCGGGGCAATAGAAGGCATCAGTCCTTCCGGCCACAAGACATCTGACACGGTGTTCCGGGGTGTCTCTGGTTCTTCCGGGGTAGCGATAGGGCAGGTGGTGGTGGTATTCCCCCTTGCTGATCTCAGTCAGATTCCAGTTCGTACCGCCAAGAATATCGACAGGGAAATTGAATTTTTTAACAGCTGTTTAAATAACGTTAGAGAAGACATGCGGGTTTTGCATGGCAAACTTGCCGGTCACGTGGCTGAGGAAGAACGGCAGCTGTTCGATGTCTATTTACGAATGCTGGATGATAAAGCGCTGGGCAATGAAGTTGTCGAGAGAATCAAGACGGGCATATGGGCACAGGGCGCGCTAGCCTACGTAGCGAATGAACACGTCCGAAAATTTGAAGAAATGAATGATCCTTACCTGAGCGAACGTGCTATTGATATCAAGGACCTGTGCAGTCGCGTATTATTTTATCTGCAGGACAAGGAGCAGGTCGAAACTGAATACCACGATAATACTATTCTGGTCAGCGAAGAATTAACGCCGGCGATGTTGGTCGAGGTACCGAAGGATAAGCTGAAAGGCCTGATCTCAATTAGAGGCTCAGGCAACTCGCATGTAGCCATTCTCGCTCGGACCATGGGTATTCCAACTGTCATGGGGGTCGTCGATCTTCCCTATAACAAATTAGATGGCAGGGAAATTATCGTCGATGGTTATCAGGGCGAGGTAATCGCTAATCCGTCGGATGAATTACGAACTCGATTTCTGGAGACGATAAAGGAGCAAGATCAATTAACCGAGGGTTTGGAAGGGCTCAAGGGTCTGCCATGTGAAACCACCGACCGGCATCGAGTTCACCTCTGGGTGAACACGGGGCTGATGACAGATGTCATGCATTCTCTCGATCAGGGAGCAGAAGGGATAGGTCTGTTCAGAACAGAAATACCCTTCCTGCTCAGTGAGCGATTTCCCAGCGAAATGGAGCAGTGCAAAATTTATCGTGACCAGCTAGAAGCCTTTGCGCCAATGCTCGTCACTATGAGAACTCTCGATATTGGGGGAGACAAGTCCCTGTCCTATTTCCCTATCGAAGAGGAAAACCCTTTTCTGGGTTGGCGTGGAATTCGTGTGACTCTCGATCATCCCGAGATTTTCACCGCCCAAATAAGCGCGATGCTGCGGGCCAGTATCGGTCTGGAGAATTTGCAAATCATGTTGCCTATGGTGAGCAACGTAAACGAGGTCAGCGCGGCGCTCCAATTGATAAAGAAATCCCACCGCGAATTACTGCAGGAAGGGCTGGATGTCAGGTTTCCGCCTATAGGTGTCATGATCGAGTTGCCGGCGGCAGTGTATCAAACTCGTGCCCTCGCGAAGCTGGTGGATTTCGTTTCCGTTGGCAGCAATGACTTAACCCAATACATACTGGCGGTAGACCGCAACAATCCCAGGGTCGCCGATCTTTATACGGCGTTTCATCCGGCTGTCCTCAGCGCCCTGCAACAGGTCGTTCTCGAAGCCAGTTCCGAAGGCGTACCAGTGAGCATTTGTGGAGAGATGGCAGGGGACCCCGGTGCTGCGGTGTTGCTGGTGGCGATGGGTTTCGATGTATTGTCGATGAACGCCGGCGCACTTTTGAAGGTAAAATCGGTAATTCGCAGCATCAGCCTGGAGGCGGCTCAGGATTTACTGGACCAGGTCATGCATCTCGATGATGCACAAACGATTCGAAGCGTTGTCGATCTAACGCTCTACAATGCTGGTGTAGATCGGTTGCTGCGTTCGTCGAGAACCAACTAGGCATTTCTCGCCCTGCCTTTTTTCTCTCACCTGAAGTGGATGTGGGCCATCGGTATAGGCTATGACGCTAGTATCGCGGTGCATGTCATGGTTAACGGTGACAGCTTCAATTTCTAAATATTTGAGAAAGTGCAGCGGCGACAGTTGCAGGCTGGCGCAGCTCGGCTACGCGCAGTGCTTGACTCGATTCCCCATCAGCTACTGAAGAATTCGACTTCGCCTGTTTCAAGAAAATACTCGGCGCCCATGATCAGTAACTTATCGTTTTTGATCAAGGCTTTGAGAATTTCCGAGCCCTGGTGGAGCTTATCCACTGAAGCCTTTATATTGGAGCGCACAGCCTGATCCAGGAGTTCCGGCGTAATCATGGGGGTATTGTCTCCTGAACTAGACTTGGCATCGAATTTCACAAGGGACTCCACAGCAGGGCTGATTCGGTCCACGATCGCACGCAGATTTGGCGAGCGGTTATCCGTAGGCTGCTGAAGTTGTTCCAGGGTTGCCTCGACTGCACCGCACAACGAATGTCCCATCACCACAACGAGGTGAGTGCTGAATTTCTCGGCGGCAAATTCAATACTGCCAATTTGGGATGGCGCAACAATATTTCCGGCCACCCGAATAACAAAAAGATCACCCAGGCCCAGGCCAAAAACCAGTTCCGCAGGGACTCTTGAATCAGAGCAGCCGAGAATAATTGCAAAAGGTGATTGTGCATGAATTAACCGGTTTCGACTCATAGAGCCAATTTCCACGTCAGAGTGATCATGTGACCGGAAACGAAGATTACCTTCTTTCAATCTTTGTAAGGCTTTTTCCGCACTTATCATGGGTTATTCAGAGATGAGAAACGTCGATCGTGGAGAGGAATTATCATCATTAGAGCTTGGCAATAGTATTCAGGAACGCCAACTCTTGCCATGAGTCTCTCCTGATCTTAAACAAGTGGTATGCTGAGGGGCGATCACGCCCCTCTGATTCTGACGGGCAAATTGTAAGCGATGCCTGATACTTATACTACCTAATCAGCGCGCACTACCAACAACCTGCCTTGGGGGGTAGCTGGAAAGGACTTCGCGAAACGCGCCGACAAAAGCCTCTTACTTGGTATTACCGTCTTCAAGTCGAATAATACAACAGCAGCCAGGTGGAATTTTGATCCAGCGTAAGAAGGTGCAATGTCGGAAATTCGTATTTTTCATCACCACAGCGAAGCTGAGCGTGCCTGGGTTTCGATGAGTTCCTACGCCCTACTATAGAGCTTTCATGGAGCTGTTCAGAGGCTATCAAGATTAAATTTGAAGAAGTGAGCAGTGGCCCGATTACCAGATTCGTCGTAGTTCTGTTCGCTAAATCTGGTCTCACCATTGCTAGCTACAATAATCGCTGTCGAACAGCGGGTTCCATATTGCCGTTCCGGGTTTTGGATAAAGGCGGAAGACAATCTGCGTTCCAGCTCTAAGGGAATCCCGGTGTCGGGAAGGTCTGCATCTTTAGCCTGGGTCCGATTGCCCATCATCGGGATCAATTGGTCGGTTGTCAGCTCCGCATCACAATCCAGCAGCAGCTTCAATTGCTGGCGACCATGCTCGATCTTTGGCCATGGCGAATTGAGCTGACCATTTGAGAGCCCATAGATACCGGGCACCAGTTGATGCAATTCGGCTTCGAGGTTGTTTAGGTAAAACATCTCATTGCCATCGCCGATCAGCAGGTTATAGCCGGCGTACTGATTGAAATGGCTACCCAGGGACTGACAGTACGCTGCTGGCGTTTCGGTGCCAGCAAGAAAATTGAGGCTAAGTTCGCCGCGAGATTTCGGTTTGCGCTCTGCTTGCGACGGATCACGAATATTGGTTACGGCAGCGAAGCGACCGGAGGTGGTCAGGCCGAGCCAGGTGCCGCCGGCTACCAAATCTTTGCCCCCGAGAATGCGACTATGAGAGCCATTATCTTTCCAGAAATCGGCATCCCTGGTGGATCGGCTGAAGAATTCATCCCGGTTTGCAGCGACAACCAGGGAATAACGCGAGTCTGCCTGGTAAGCAAATATGATAAGACACATTAGACAAATGTTACCGTTTATTGGTGGCTGTTGAATAGCGTTGTCGAATAGATTCTTCAGCTAAAGTGTTATACTGGAGATCTACAAGAGCGTTTTTTAACCAGGCTTTACACCGCGAGAAACCACATAGAATCCCATGTTTACATTTCCTCAAATTGATCCCGTTGCTTTTGCCCTGGGACCCATCAGTATTCACTGGTATGGCATCATGTACATCGTGGCCTTCGGTGGAGCCTGGGCACTCGCTTCTTATCGGGCCAAAAAAAATCCAGGCTCGTGGACGTCAGACCAGATTTCTGATCTGATATTCTATGGTGCCCTCGGTGCAGTATTGGGCGGCAGAATGGGGTCGGTTTTCTTCTATAATTTCGATCGCTTCCTCAGCGATCCAGTCTGGCTGCTCCGGGTATGGGAAGGTGGCATGTCTTTTCACGGTGGCTTCCTTGGCGTGCTGCTGGCGCTTTACTTCTATTCGAGGAGCCTCAACAAGACCCTGTTTGAAATCATGGATTTTGTCGCACCGATCGTGCCCTTCGGCCTGGGCGTAGGACGAATTGGCAATTTTATCGGTGGCGAGTTGTGGGGAAGACCCACAGAAGCCGCCTGGGGCATGGTGTTTCCCCATGTCGATCAACTGCCGAGGCATCCTTCCCAACTGTATGAATTCGCATTGGAGGGTGTCGCCTTGTTTTGCATTGTATGGTGGTTTTCCGCCAGATCCAGACCGCGATGCGCCGTGGCCGCGATGTTCGCAATCGCCTATGGCAGCTTCCGATTTTTCATCGAGTTTTTTCGTCAACCGGACCAGGATATCGGGTTTATCGCATTGGACTGGCTGACCATGGGCCAGCTATTGTCTGCTCCCATG
The DNA here is from genome assembly GCA_002731775.1 of Gammaproteobacteria bacterium. Classification (GTDB taxonomy): domain Bacteria; phylum Pseudomonadota; class Gammaproteobacteria; order Pseudomonadales; family Pseudohongiellaceae; genus UBA9145. Next base: position 21,065 of record PCCP01000107.1, on the reverse strand, counting down.
GTGATAGCCGGATTGCTGCTGCTGTATTTTTCCTACAACCGAAGCGAAGCTTTGGCGAGATGGTGATAATCAGAGGCTCCTCAGAACGCCTGGAATTGAAATGAGCGCAATCGACTAATGCAACAATACCTGAGTTTATGCCAACGGATAATTGATCAAGGCGTGTGGGTTGAGAATGCACGCACTGGCAAAAAGTGTCTTACGACGATTAATGCCGATCTTTACTATGATGTTGCCCAGAACCAGTTTCCCATCATCACTACCCGGAAAAGTTTTTGGAAGGCGGCCATAGCCGAGTTACTTGGTTATTTGCGCGGCTACGACAATGCCGCCGATTTCAGGGCATTGGGCACCAGATCCTGGGATGCCAATGCCAATGAGAATAAGGCCTGGCTGAATAACCCGGTGCGCAAGGGCAGGGACGATATGGGGCGGGTTTACGGCGTGCAGGGGCGCAGTTGGCGCAAGCCGGATGGCAGCTCCCTGGACCAGCTGGCAAAGCTTGTCGATAACCTGTCCCGGGGCATCGATGACCGGGGTGAGATCCTGACTTTCTACAACCCGGGAGAGTTCGAGCTAGGCTGTCTACGTCCCTGCATGCATACCCATACCTTCTCCCTGCTGGGGGACACACTCTATCTCACCAGCTACCAGCGCTCCTGCGATGTACCCCTTGGCTTGAACTTCAACCAGATCCAGGTTTTTGCTCTACTCGCATTAATTGCACAGATCACCGGCAAGACTCCGGGGCTTGCCTACCACAAGATCGTCAATGCCCATATTTACGAGGATCAGCTCGAATTGATGCGAACCGTCCAGCTGAAGCGAGCGCCCTTTGCCTCACCACTATTGCATATTAACCCTGACATCAAATCTCTCAAGGACATTGAAACCTGGGTGAGCATGGATGATTTCGAGGTCGAGGGCTACGAGCATCATGAGGCGATTGCCTATCCCTTTTCTGTTTAGCAGGCTGTTTTTCAATAAGCTGCGAGAGGATTTATGCCATGAAACTATCCCTAATCTGTGCCATGGCTGAGAATCGTGTGATCGGTAGAAATAATAGTTTGCCCTGGAACCTTTCCGAAGATCTCAGACATTTTAAACGCGCTACCATGGGAAACTGCATAATCATGGGTCGCAAGACCTGGGAATCTATCGGCCGGCCTCTACCGGGCCGCACCAATATAGTGATCACTTTAAACCCGGACTACAGGGCCGAGGGAGCACGGATCGTCGGTTCACTGCCAGAAGCGATAAAGCTGGCTGAGTCCATCTCCGTAATTGATGGTTCCGAAGAGGCCTTCGTGATCGGAGGGGCGGGAATTTACCAGGCGGCTCTGCCCCTTGCAAACCGATTCCATCTCACCCGCGTTCACGCTCAGGTGGAAGGAGATACCTTGCTTGCCGATTTTGACGAAGCGCAGTGGCAGGAAGTTAACCGCCAGAATTTCCAACACAGTGACTCAAACCCCTACGACTACAGTATTTGCATTTTAGAACGAATTAGCGGGCCTGATGCATCCCCTTATGAGCCAGGGCGATGTTGCAACCAAGGGATCACAACTGCTTGATGAATACCTTGGAGTTTCTTTGGAAGTTGTAGAGTTGCTGACGCTGTTGAGGTAGGTCACTTAACTCTCCCTCCTCAAAGCCTTTTTCCAAAAACCAGTGAGCGGCCACGGTCGTCAGTACGAATAGTCGTTTCAGGCCGTTTTTACGCGCCGCGGTTTCCAGGCTTGACAGCAAGCGATCGCCGTAGCCGTTGCCTTGATATTGAGGATGTATGGCGATACATGCGATTTCACCACAGTCGTCACTTATTTCGTAGAGTGCGGCACAGGCGATGATCGTGTCTTCCAACTCGACAAGCTTGAAGTTTTCAATTTCGGTTTCCAGCAACTCCCGTGAACGGATCACCAGGGTTCCGTTCTCTTCCAGGGGCCTGATCAGCTTAAGAATTCCTGCGACATCATCGATAGTGGCGGTGCGTAGTAAATCAAAATTGTCATTACTGATCAGGCTGCCACTGCCCTCTCGCGTAAACAGTTCTTGCAACAGTGCGCCATTGGTTTTAAAACTGATAAGGTGAGAGCGATGCACGCCGTTGTCGTGGGCACATAATCCAGCTTGCAGTGCCTGGCTTAAGCAGCGTGAGTCTTCATCGTCCGCCTGGTTCAGGCTGTCGACATAGTGCCTGGCGTCTTCTTTCGTAAGTGACGGCACCAGCTCTCGCTTCTCGTTGAGAACGCCTTCTCCCGGAATCAGCAGTATCAGCTTGTCTGCTTTCAGGGCAATAGCTGTTTCGGTGGCGATTTCTTCTGCACTCAGATTGAAGATTTCGCCGCTCAATGAATAGCCGAGATTTGACAGCAACACGATATTGCCCTGATCCAGTTGTTGTTCGATTGCGGGAGTCTTGATTTTTCGCACCGTGCCGGTGAAGTGATAATCCACACCGTCGTGAACACCGACCGGTTTTGCAGTGACGAAGTTGCCTCGACACAGACGGATGTCGGCGCCGTGCATGGGTGAATCGCTCAACCCCATCGAAAACAGTGATTCGATACCTACGCTGAGGCCACCTACGGTTTGCTTGACGGTTTCGATACAGCTGCTTTCAGTAATTCGTAGATTTCGGTGATAGCTGGATTCGGTGCCTGCCTTTCCCAGGGCTGCCGTGATTTGAGGTCTTGCTCCGTGCACCAGAACCAGTCTCACGCCGAGACTGTGTAACAGGCTCAAGTCATGGACGATGTTGGAAAAGTTTTTATCCGCCAGCGCTTCACCACTGAGAAGCACCACAAATATCTTATGGCGGTGAGCATTGATGTAGCTGGTAGAAGCTCTGAACCATTCGATCATGTCACTATTTTTCGTCATCGCGAGTCGATCATTGCAGGCATTGCTGGCCTATTATCTGTTGCAGGAAATCGATGCAGGGCTTTATCATTTCCAGCGACATATATTCATCAGGCTGATGGGCCTGATCTATATTTCCCGGTCCAAGAATAATCGTATCCATGCCCAGTTCCTGCAGAAAAGGACCCTCGGTACCAAACGCCACACTGATGCCGGCATGACCTGTCAATTTTTCGGCCGTGGCGAGCAACTTACTGTCTTCTTCGGCGAAGAATGCAGGCGTACCTGAAAACAGAGTGACCAGCTCAAACTCTATACCTAGCGGATCAGTAATCGTTCTTAGCCGTTGCCTGATCTCGGCGCGAACTGTCTCCAGATGCATCCCCGGCAGCAGGCGCAGGTCGATATCCAGATTGCAATGACCACAGATGCGGTTCGGACTGTCGCCCCCGTGAATGCTGCCCAGGTTCAATGTGGGATAGGGAATTTCGAATATCTCGCTGTGATATTTTTGCTTCAATTCATTCCTGAATTTGATCAGTTCCGAGATCACCGCATGCATCGCATCGAGCGCACTATTTCCCAGGGCGGGATCCGATGAGTGTCCACTCTGACCCGTCAAGCGTATCGAATCCATCATCATGCCTTTATGTGCGCGTACCGGTCTCATGCCGGTAGGTTCGCCGATGATTGCGGATCTGGCCCGCGGTCGACCCAGTTCGGCGAGTTTGCGGGCACCCTGCATCGAGGTTTCCTCGTCGGCGGTGGCAAGGATAATGAGAGGTTCACTGAACTGCGCATCGAGCAGAGGTTTGACAGCCTCCATCAGGATAGGGAAAAACCCTTTCATGTCGGTGATACCGAGGCCATAGAGTTTGTCGTCGCGCTCGGTCAGACGGAAAGGATCTACCGACCAGAGATCTTCATCCAGCGGCACCGTGTCGGTGTGACCCGCAAGCACCAGCCCGCCTGGCCCTGATCCCAGGGTCGCAATCAAATTGGTTTTGCCAGCTTCAGGTCTTGATTCGCAGGGAATAATTTCGCAGCTAAAGCCCATGGACTCAAAATCGTTGGCGAGGTGATCGATGACGGCTTCGTTGCTGGAGTCGATAGCCGGATCGTTGGAACTAATGCTGGCCAGGCTGATGATCGTGTCCAGTTTTGATAATAGATCGGGAGAGTTGTCAGGCATCAGGCATCACCGCTTGGCAGTCAGGGTACGGTGGAGAATTTTGCGATCATGTCGGTTTTGGCGGCCATGATGAAATCATTGACATGCAATCCGTTGATCTTGTGAGTCCACCAGAACACCGTCACTTTTCCCCACTCGGTGTTGATAGAAGGATGATGGTTCTCTCGTTCTGCCAGACTGGCGATCTTGTAGCTAAAACTGAAGGCATCCTTGAAACCGATAAAATGAAACTCCCGAATCAGTTTCTCTACGCCATCATGAAAAGATCGCTTCCAGCCAGGAACCTTCAACAGGAGCTGGGTGGCTTCCTCGTCGGTGACAACGAGCGCGCCGAGTTGGCAGGCTTCGCAATGTCGCTGATACAAATTCTCCATCTCAGAGAAATTCCTCCAGAACGTTATTCAAAAATCGAAAGCCCTTGTCAGTAGTGCTTATCCGGTCAGCTTCTCGTTGCAGCAGTCGCGACGAGATTAGGTATTCTACCTGCTTTTCAATGGTGCTAAAAGGCAGGCCGGTTCTGCTCTCGAACACCGCGGTAGTGAAGCCCCGCTTTAATCGCAGAGCGTTCAGGAGGAATTCCAATGGCAGCTCTTTCCTGCTTATATCACAGATCTCCGCGTCCCGATTAATCTCATTGCGCAAATAGTGATCCGGTTGCTTTAATTTCCGGGTTCTGACAACGGCAGCTCGGCTGAGCTGGGTATGTTTGCCGTGCGCCCCCGCGCCGATGCCAAGGTAATCACCAAATTGCCAATAATTGAGGTTGTGCATCGATTGTCGGTTCGCGAGTGCATAGGCGGATACTTCGTAACGCTGTAGAGAATTATCCTGCAGTATCCGCTCGCCGACATCCTGTATTTCGCTGAGGACCGCCTCCCGGGGAAGCGACGGCGGGCGCCGATGGAAAACCGTATTGGGCTCGATTGTCAGCTGATACCAGGATAGATGTTCAGGCTGAAAATCCAGTGCCATTTCTAGATCTTCTATAGCCGCTTTGGCTTCCTGATCTGGCAAACCATGCATCAGGTCGAGATTGATATTTTCAAAACCCGATTGCCTGGCGATCTCGATGGACATCCGCGCCTGGTTGCCGTCATGAATTCTGCCGAGTTTCCGCAACTGAGGATCACTGAAACTCTGGATACCCAATGACAGTCTGTTAATACCTGTAGCGCGAAAGTCTCTGAACTTGATTGCTTCGGCGGTGCCGGGATTTGCCTCCAGCGTGATCTCGATATCGGCAGCTAGCAGGCTGCGCTTCTGGATGTGATTCAGCAAGCGCTCGTAAGCTGTGGCACTGAAGAGGCTGGGGGTGCCGCCGCCAATAAAGATAGACTGCAGAGGTCTCGCTTCACTTCGTTCCATTTCATGATCGAAGTCATTGCACAGTGCGGTGACATAATCGTTCTCGGGAACTGTCGATTTCGCTTCATGAGAATTGAAATCGCAGTAGGGGCATTTTCTAACGCACCAGGGGATATGAACGTACAGGCTTAAGGGCGGAAGTTCCAGCATCGCATTAGCGCTCTTAAGGCCTGGCCCCGGTGGCTGATAGAATTTTTTATTTCTGCACTGAGCTGTGCCGACGCACAGTCATGGGTCGGTACATAGAACAGGGAGTCATAGCCAAAACCATTTTCACCGGTTTCGGAGAAAAGCACGCGGCCTTCCCATGTGCCCGCGCAAATGAGCGGCATCGGATCACTGGCGTGTCGCAGAAAAACGATAACGCACAGGAACCTGGCGCTGCGATCAGCTTCCGAAACCTGCTCCAGTTCCGACAGCAATTTTTGATTGTTCGCTTTATCTGCGACATCGCGAGAGACATCACTAAGGTCGGCATACCGCGCCGAGTGGATACCGGGCTCGCCGTTCAATGCATCCACTTCGATACCGGAATCGTCAGCTATAGCGGGTAAACCGGTTTCGAGACAGGCGTGCCGTGCCTTGATCAAGGCATTTTCAACGAAGCTGAGGCCGGTTTCTTCGACATCACTGACGGCAAAATCCGCTTGCGGTAGCAGTTCAATCTTCTTCTCTGCCAAGATCTGTTGTAGCTCGATCAACTTCCCGGCATTACCGCTGGCCAAAATAATCTTCTGCATGGCTGTATTCTCTTATGCCGCTGTGGGCGTTGCTTTCAAACTTGATCGCCGCTTCTCTTGGTGAGATGGTAGATCGCAATTTCTCCCAAAAAATTTGGCCAGGCCTTCATCGCCCAGCTACCCTGGTGCTGTGAATCAACCACCGTCCTGGTGAGGACAGTGATGTTTTTTTCACGACAAAGGGCATCGAAATCTTTTACCGTACAGAAATGAATATTCGGCGTGTCATACCATTGGTGGGGCATGAACTTGGATACAGGCATGCGTCCCCTGGTGAACAAGTAGAGCCTGCTCTTCCAATTTCCAAAATTGGGGAAGGTGATGATGCCGTTCCTGCCGATGCGAAGCATGTCATCCACCAGCTCTGCTGGATTACTTAATGCCTGTAAAGTTTGCGCAAGTAACACGGTGTCGAAGCTATCAGACTGAAAATTGTCCAGACCCCGGTCGAGGTCTTGCTGGATAACATTGATACCATTGAAGATACTCTTTTCAATATTGTCTGCATCGATTTCCAATCCAATCTCGTGGATCTGTTTTGTATTTTTTAAATAGTGCAGGAGGCTGCCATCACCGCAGCCGAGGTCAAGGACGCGACTTCCCGGCCTTATACACTTCTGAATAATTTCAAATTCAGGACGCATGGGCTGCGAGCTCCTGATGTACTCTCTTCAAGTAGGTGGCGAGCGCGCAAATATAGCGGGGCACGGGCAGCAGGAACGCATCATGACCCTGGTCTGCCTTGATCTCCAGGTAGCTCACTTCTTTGCCGGCTTTGAGCAGGGCATTAACTATTTCTCGCGATCGCTCCGGCGGGAACCGCCAATCCGTACTAAAAGAAATGAGCAGAAACTTGCAACCGCTGTTAGCGAATGCCTTGGCCAGATCGCCCTCGTAATCTACAGAGGGATCGAAATAGTCCAGGGCCTTGGTCATCAACAGATAAGTATTGGCGTCGAAATTCTCCGAGAATCGCTCACCCTGGTAATGCAGGTAGCTCTCGACCTGAAAATCCACGTTCAAGCCAAAACTCAATTTACCGGTGCGCAGATCGCGGCCAAAGTTGTTTCCAGTCGCCCCAAAATCGGTCACTGTTTTCCCAAACTTGGCGCGCATGGCGCTGTCAGAAAGATAGGTTATGTGGCCAACCATTCGTGCCAGCATCAGTCCTTGTTTGGGGTAGGTATTATTTCGCAAATAATGGCCGGCATGAAAACTCGGGTCGCTGGTAATAGAGTGCCTGGCTACTTCGTTGAAGGCGATGTTCTGGGCTGACAACTTCGGTGCAGCGGCGATTGAGATGGCGTGGCCAAGACGTTGCGGATAACTGATAGCCCAGCGTAATACCTGCATGCCGCCAAGGCTGCCACCGATTACCGCGGCCCATTTTTCGATACCGAGCCGGTCCATGAGCCTGAGCTGGCTCTGCACCCAGTCCCGTACCGTCACCACGGGAAAATCTGGCCCATAGAACGTTTCGGTCTTCGGGTTAATCGAGGCCGGGCCAGTACTACCGGCACAGCCTCCCAGGTTATTCAGACTGACAACGAAGAACAGATCGGTGTCAATAGCCTTGCCAGGCCCGATACAGGCATCCCACCAACCCGGCTTCTTGTCGGCGGCGCTGTGATAGCCGGCGGCATGGTGATCCCCGCTGAGGGCATGACAGACAAGAATGGCATTGGATTTTTCGCCATTGAGTGTGCCGTAGGTTTCCACCATCAAATCGTAGGCAGACAACACCTTACCGCTACGGAGATTGAGGGGTTCATCGAAATGGTAGGACTGAGGAGTTACCAGACCTACTGAATCTGTCGGATTCGATGCGGACATCGTGGCACGTAATTACCTAATCAGCGGCATCCCTAGATGCCGATAATTATCAGAGCTAGTTGATCGGTTATTCCAAATGTTGTAATCAAAAAATTTCGGATAAGTTGGATACCGACGAAGATAAAAATTGGAGAGAAATCCAACCCACCTATCGATGGCACTATCTTTCTGACGGGCGCCATCACCGGCTCGGTTAGTTGCCAGATCAGGCGCAATAGCGGGTGAGGGTTCATGCTGCCGGAAAACATCATGACAAAGGACATAATGATAGAACCAATAATCGCATAATAGTAAATATTCACAATAAAATATATTACGCCGACAAAAGACCAGGTAATGATGAAACCAATACCTGGAATGGTGCCACCGTACAATATGATTAGTGCGCAAATCGCTACAGCTTCGATTAACAGGGCAAGTAAAAGAGAGGAGAAGTCAATGCCCCTATATCCCGGAATAAGCCTTCTCAGTATTCTAACCATTGGGTCGGTAATCTTTACCACGGCCTGGGAGACAGGGTTGTAAAAATCTGCCTTGGCTACCTGCAGCAAAAAACGCAGCAGCACAGCCAATAAGTACAGCCCGCCAAGGACGTTTAAAATCAGGGCACCGGAACTACCTAAAACATTCATACTTCTTCTCTGTAAAACAAATTGCGTGCTGCTTCAAATTATGAAAGCTTGAGCCTAATTGTCAATCTCATCGGCGAGCTTGATGGATCTGTCACGGGCTGCTTTCAGGGCACGATCGACCAGTTCTCTGATTCCGCCGGACTCAAACTGTTTGATCGCCGCTTCGGTAGTCCCTCCCGGAGAGGTCACCCGATGCCGTAATTCATCAATACTCTCGGAGCTGGTCAGCGCCAACTCCGCAGCACCGACTGCGGTCTGATAGATTAGCGCCCGCGCCACCTTATCACTGAGTCCCATAGACTTGGCCGTATCCTGCATGGCTTCCATAAAAAGGAAAAAATAGGCGGGTCCACTACCCGATACGGCGGTCACGGTATCGATATCGGGCTCCCTGTCTACCCACACACAAATGCCGACCGCTTGCATGATTTTGTCGGCCAATGCTTTCTGTGCGTTAGTAACCTGGGCATTTGCAAACAAAGCGCTGGCGCCCTTGCCGATCAGGGCGGGCATGTTTGGCATGCAACGAACGATTGCGGCATTGCTGCCCAGATAATGTTCAATATGTGCAATTGTAATACCCGCCGCTATAGAAACCACCAGGGGCGACGCCGCCGTTCCCGGCAGCACAGTAGCCAGGGATTCACAGACGCTTTGCATTGCCTGGGGCTTGACTGCGAGCACCATCACATCTACCGACGCAGCAATCTGGCTGGCATCGGCGTTATTGATGCCGCAGTCCTGCGCCAGCGTTTCCAATTTACCAGCATCCACATCTGTCGCCCAGATTGACTGTGCGGGCTGACCTTGTGCCAGCAATCCTCGAATCAGGCTGCCTGCCATATTTCCGGCGCCTATAAATCCTATGTGTAAGTTACTATGGGTACTATTCAAAATTTAACCTCGGCGGGTTTTCCCTGACTGTTTACTTTCGTGGCTGTCTTTTTATCTTCCTGGCTATCCCTAATCCACGACAGCGGTTCGCCAGCGGCATATTTTGGGGAAGCTCTGATCAATTCAATGACCACTCTGGCTTGTGGCCGATTCCGCTATCAAGGCGCACTTTCGCAGGCATGTGTCGACCTGTCAAGGAAGTGCAACGATGAGAGTGGGATCGGCCCTAAGCCCCTTCGGGCAGGGCCTGGCGCGCACCGCTGCGGCGTTGACCTGCTAGCCAAGGACTATGACCATCGCTTATATAGATGTAGGCGAGGAGCGTGAGTAGGGAACGGAAGCTTTGCCTGCGCACGCCGCTTTGCAGCAGTACGCGCCAGACTCCTGCAGAGCGGCCATTGAATTGATCAGAGGTTCCCTGGTGTATATAGCAAAGCGCGGGGCAGGAAGTTTCAATTTGAAGCACTATGCATTCGAAATTCTGGAGCCATGAAGTTGCAGTGATCAGAGGTGTTAAACCGATGTACTGCGCAGGCCGAAGAGTGCCGTGCCAATCCGAATCAAGGTAGAGCCTTCGGCGATGGCCGCTTCGTAATCGTTGCTCATGCCCATAGAGAGTGTGTCCATGCTCGGGTAGTGCTGCTGTAATTTCTGGTGCTCGGTGGCGAGACGCCGGAAGCCCTCGCGCTGGGCTTGCAGATCGGAAAGCGGTGCAGGAATCGCCATCAAACCGCGTAGTGACAAGTTTGGCAACTGCGCTATGCTTGCGCAGAGTGAGGCCGCGGATTGCAGATCGAGGCCCGATTTGCTGGTTTCGGCAGACAGGTTCACCTGCACGCAGACATTGAGAGGTGGCCTCGTGTTAGTTCTTTGGTCGCTCAGGCGGCGGGCAATTTTTTCCCGATCTACGCTCTGGACCCAATCGAAGTGCTCGGCGATGCCCCGAGTCTTATTGCTCTGAATTGGACCGATAAAGTGCCAGCTTAGTTCGAGATCACTCAAACCCTCAATTTTTTCCAGGGCTTCCTGGAAATAATTTTCACCGAAATCCTTGATGCCGGCCGCGGCAGCGCGTCGAATTTTTTCCGGCGCTTGCTTCTTGCTGACGGCCAGCAGCCGGACCGAATCTCGCGGGCGATCATATCGCTCTTCAAGTATTCGAATTCGCTGCTTCAGGGCAGTAATATTTTCTGTTAACACGGCCACGGTTTTGCCCTCACTAGGACTGGGATATTCGCCACAGGGCAGGTACCATAGGTGACGCCATTACTATTGGCCAGAGAGATTTCAAAGTAAAGATGGACTTGCTTGCTCCATCCACAACCAAACTAAAATACTATGGCAGAAGGTAAGGCAGATGGATATTACAGAACTGCTGGGATTTAGCGTCAAGCAAGGCGCTTCCGACTTGCATATTACTGCGGGTATGCCGCCATTGATACGGGTCGATGGAGACATCCGTCGCATCGATGTGCCGGAGATGGATGCAAAAGAAGTTCATGCACTGATCTATGAAATCATGAACGACAAACAACGCAGAGACTATGAAGAATTTATGGAAACTGACTTTTCCTTCGAAGTGCCAAACTTGGCTAGGTTCCGGGTTAATGCATTTATGCAGAATCGGGGACCAGCGGCCGTATTGCGAACCATCCCTTCGAAAGTACTCACAATGGAAGAGTTGGGTATGGGTGATGTATTCAGAAAAATCTCCAGCGTGCCGCGTGGACTGGTAGTCGTTACGGGCCCCACCGGTTGCGGCAAGAGCACCACGCTGGCGGCGATGGTAGACTTCGTTAACGACACCCGGTATGAGCACATTCTTACTATCGAAGACCCCATCGAATTTGTTCATCAGAGTAAAAAATGCTTGATTAACCAGCGCGAGGTTTATCGTGATACGCTTGGTTTTAACGAAGCACTGCGCTCGGCTCTGCGTGAGGACCCAGACATTATCCTGGTAGGTGAGTTACGGGATTTGGAAACAATTCGGCTCGCACTCACTGCCGCGGAAACCGGCCACCTGGTTTTCGGTACTCTGCACACGACTTCTGCCGCAAAAACTATCGACAGGGTAATTGATGTATTCCCCGCAGCAGAAAAAGATATGGTGCGCTCGATGCTGTCGGAGTCGTTACAGGCGGTTATTTCACAGGCACTATTGAAGAAACCAGGTGGCGGTAGAGTGGCAGCCCACGAAATTATGATTGGGACATCGGCGATCAGAAACCTGATTCGAGAAGATAAGGTGGCGCAAATGTATTCAGCGATTCAGACCGGTGCCTCTGTCGGCATGCAGACGCTGGATCAATGTCTGAAAGATTTGCTCAAGAGAGGCGTAATAAATCGGGAAGAAGCGATCTTGAAAGCGAAGACGCCGGAGGCGTTCTAGTTTGCTCTGTGTTTGCCAGGCTTGCCTTGGAATCAAATGTTCTTTAATTCGGCAAACCAGTTTTCCAGAATAATCTGAGCCGCTATAGCATCTATAGCGGTGTTTTTCTTTTTCCCCCTGCTGGATACAGCGACCTTTTCTAATGCGGCCCGGGATGACAGCCGTTCATCCATGCCATAGATCGGTTTGTGAAAGCGACCATTGAGGCGATTGCCGAATTTCACTGCTCTTCTGAACAGTTCGCTTTCCGAGCCATCGAGGTTAAATGGCAAGCCGACCACGAACAGATCTGGCTGCCACTCGTCGATCAAGGCTTCCAGTTCATCCCAGTTTGGAATTCCATCGTTGGCGCGTAGCACCGTAACCGCCTCGGCGGTAGCCGTCAGGCTTTGCCCGCAAGCCACACCAATCCGCTGCGTGCCAAAATCGAATGCTAGGGCACTAACCGGCTTATTCCTGTCTGTGGGGAAAGACTCTAAATTCACCTGGTTACCTTGCTCGGGGACTGCCTCCGCTCTAGGAATGACCGGCGTCAGGAGATATCTGCTGTAGATCTATACCGAGCAGAGAGGCGGCAGCATCAGCTTTGGCCGCGTAATCCTGGGAGAAAATCAAGTCCGTATCGGCTGGGATCGTGAGCCAGGTATTCGCGCTGATCTCTCTTTCCAACTGGCCTGCATCCCAGCCGGCGCAGCCCAGCGCCACCAGGTAGTTGTCCGGGCCATTACCGGCGGCGATGTCTTGCAAGATCGTTTTAGAAGTGCAGATGCTAATATCCGCCGTCACTGTAATTGAAGACTCCCAGGTCCTGTCGGCGTCGTGAATGATAAAACCCTTATCGCGCTCGACTGGTCCACCGGCAAGCACTCGTCGCTGCTGAAATAGCTGTACTTCTAAATCACAGACTATATCCAACTCGTTGAAGATGTCGGCAATGCTGGCATTCAGGGGTTTATTGATAACGATACCCAGGGCACCTTCATTATTGTGTTTCCACAAATAGGTCACGCTGTTGGAAAAATAGGAATCCAGCATTTGCGGCATGGCAATGAGAAACTGGTTCTCGAGGAAGCTTGGCTTGGTTGAGTCACTCATAAAAAAGCTTAGGGCATCACTGTATTATTCAGAGGTGCCCTAAGCCTCAGAAACTGGTCAGGGCGTTACCCTCGTGGAAACGCCAGGTCCGAATAATCTCTAGTATATCAGCTACTGCGAGGAGTTCCGGAGGAAAGGGCTGAAAAGGAGCAGCGAGGTTTACAATTTCCACCGCCGCCTGATCCAGGATGCTGTGCCCGGAGGGCCGCAGAATCCGAATACTTTCAACTTCACCATTCGGCAACAGGGCTACCAGCATGCGCAAACTACCGTAGAGCTGCCGTCTCCGTGCTTCGCTTGGGTAATTAATATTACCAACTGCTTCGATTCGTCTACGCCATCTATCCAGGTAGAGTGCATCTTGGCTCTTTCTGGTTGATGCAGAGGAGATCGTGTACCTATTAGGTCGTTTCGCATATCTCTGGCGTTGCAAATCCAGCTGCGCCTGCAGGCTGGCGATAGCCAGGCTAAGTCCTTCCGGCGTGGGCCGTTCAGAGAGAATTCTTTCATCCTTCACTTCATCCAACTGTTGTCGCACCTGGTCTTCATCCTGAAACGAGGAGATAACCGCCGTATCCTGAACCTTAACATCGTTAACTGTCATTGGAGCCGCAGGCACGGGTCGAACTTCCTGGATAAGCTCTTCATAGAAATCCGACTCGAAGGGTGAGCTTGGTGCGGCTTTTTCATCGAGGTTGCCACTGCCGAGCTGATTTTCCTGCGCTAGAAAATCGGCGTCGTCCGGTGCGAATTCGCTGCGGTACTGCGCCATGGTTATTGCCAGGGTACCCTCGCTACTTATTTCCTCAAGATAGCTAAAGCCTACGCCCAGAATAATAATGGCATGGGCACAGATGGACAGGAAAACGGTGAAACCGAATCGTTCCCGGGAAAGATCCTGTTCGCTGTCTGGCATGTGTTGCCCTTGTTATTTCAATTTAGCCTGGATGCATTCCATCAAGTCGCCGGCAATGTCCAGGTTCACTGCGCGATCTATTTCTCTGACACAGGTTGGGCTGGTGACATTGATTTCAGTTAAATAATCACCAATCACATCCAGCCCAACAAACAGCAGGCCCTTTTCCCGCAGAACGGGAGCGACCTGTTCACAAATCCAATAGTCTCTTTCACTCAGCTCCTGGGCAACTCCGCTACCGCCGGCAGCCAGGTTACCCCGGGTCTCACCCGATGCCGGAACTCTGGCAAGGGCATGGCCAACCGGTTTGCCATCGATTAGCAATAGCCGTTTGTCGCCGTTGGTTATCTCAGGGATGAATTTCTGCGCCATGATATGCTTGACTCCGCCACCGGTAAGCGTCTCGATGATGACGCTTAGATTAGGGTCGTCAGGCTTCACCCGAAAAATCGACGTTCCTCCCATGCCATCGAGCGGTTTATAGATTACATCGCGATGTTGATTATGGAATGCCTTTAGTTTTTCCATCGAACTACCCACCATTAATGGCGGACAACACTGAGGGAACTGTGTGGCGAACAATTTTTCATTACAATCGCGCAGACTCTGCGGGTCATTAACAATTAAACTACCCGCACGTTGTGCATTTTCCAGCAGATAGGTGGTGTAGATGTAGTCCATATCGAAAGGAGGGTCTACCCGCATCAGAATGATGTCGAGCTCTGCCAGCGCCATATCGGTATGACTCCCCAGGGTAAACCAGTCCTGCTCGTCATCCCTTACCGACAGGGTCCGTGCCTGAGCCCTGCTTTCACTCTGAGCCATGTACAGGTCTGACTGCAGCATGTAGTGGATTACCCATCCCCGTTGTTGAGCTGCCAATAACATAGCGAGCGTTGTGTCTTTCTTTACAGTGATGGATTCGATTGGATCCATCACCACTCCAAGTTTTACACTCATAGAACTGATCCTGTCGCCCTAGCTCCCTATCCCCGTGACGTCGCTTCCGCAGGCTGGATTAAAGGCGGAATCATATCCCACTTTATCGGCAGAAGCGACGCTACCAGGATTCTGAAAGTCCAGGATTTTTTCTGATTTACAGCTTGGCCGCTAAAGCCGCTATAATAGGGTTTTTGCTTGGTGAAGAGAGTCCGTGAAAGTATTTGGTTTTGCATGGGGTATCGGCGGAGTATTGCTCATGCTGGTGTTTGCTATCTACAGACTGGCGCCGATTGCGCTGGATCTGGAACGCTCACCAATGAGTCAGCTGCATTGGGCGGCGCTTATTATTTCCGTGGCCTACATGGCCTATGCTGAAGGCTATAAGGGATTCCATCTGAGTTTTGCTCCCCGGGTGGTGATACGGGCGAGCTATCTGAGGGACAACCCACGAGTTGGCCATATATTATTGGCGCCTCTATTCTGCATGGGTTATATCTACGCAACCCGAAAGCGCAAATTGTTTTCGATTGGTTTGACCGTGATGATCATTTGTTTCATCTTGATAGCACGACTCTTACCGCAGCCCTGGCGCGGGATTATCGATGCCGGCGTTGTAGTTGGTCTAGCTATAGGAATTGTCTCGATTCTCTATTTTATTGTTATCGAAAGCAAAAACCCTGAACTCATAAAAATATCTCCTGAGGTGCCGGGTGACATTTGAAACAAGCTTCAAGCAAGGGCTCTGAGGGAGCCTCATCATGAGCATTGCCACAACAGATACCAGCTGTGCCATAGTAGTTACCTTCAAACCGGATATAACGGCACTTCTGACGCTGCTTGGTCAGTTGAACAAGGAGACGGATTTTGTCGTCATCGACAATGGTACTCCTGACATTGAAAAACTGGCTGAATCTATAACAAGTTATGAACGCTGTCTGGATCTGCTGTGTTTGCCGAAAAACAAAGGTCTAGCTACGGCCCTCAATATCGGAATTGACTGGGCGCTGGAGAATAATCGCGACTACGTGTTTTTGTTTGACCAGGATAGCTCACTCTGTGATCTTTTCGTGAGTCGAATGAGCAGTGCCTATATCGAGGCAGATAAACAAAGTGTGAAAGGCATCGCCGCGATGGGCCCCCGGATTATTAACCCGCAATCGATGCGGCAAACACCTTTCAAATTATTCAACCGGCTACTATTGCGCTCCGATCGCGCATTTGCCAACAGTAAAACCAATTTTGTTGCCGACTTTTTGATTACCTCGGGAACCATGCTTATTCTCAAGCACTTCGCTGCGATAGGCAGAATGAAAGAAAGCTATTTTATCGACAATGTAGATCTGGAGTGGTGTTTTCGCGCCAAGTCGATGGGCTTCGACTTGGTAGGAACTGACGAGGCTGTGCTCTATCACACGATCGGCGAGAGAAGCCCAAGTCCCCTTGTGCGTGCCGGAATAATGGCGCAGCACAACCCGTCTCGTACCTACTATTCGAGTAGAAACAGAACCCATTTATATATGGTCGCTTATTCGCCACTGGGTTGGAAGCTCAGGGATATGGTCCGATTTTTTCTAAAGTCGCTGTGGTTGCTGGTTTCGTCCCAAGATCGCAAGCAGTACTGGCATTATATCCGCTCCGGCATTCGTGACGCTAAGTTACTAGGCTGATTTTAAATGAACAGGCAGCCCAAAATAGCTGTGTTACTGGCGACCTACAATGGCGCCGAGTTTCTCGCTCAACAGCTCGACTCCATACTACAGCAAACCTGGTCGAACCTTGTCATCGTGATCCGGGATGATGGCTCTACCGACAATACGGGGGAATTGATTCGCGCCGTTGCAAGCGAGAATCCGGACCGGGTGTGCCGGGTAGAGGTCGACGGGGCGCACGCAGGTGCGAAGAACAATTTTTCGGATCTAATCGAATATGTTCTAGAGCATAAAGTTCAGTTGGGTCTCGAACGCGCCTACATGATGTTCAGCGACCAGGATGATATTTGGCAGCCTGTGAAAATGGAGCGGCAGGCCCGCTTGATGTTTCAGGTCGAGGGCTCAGAAACCGACACGCCGGTGCTGGTTCACTGTGACTTGCATGTCGTCAACGCCGGCTTGCAGCCCGTCGCCGATTCCTTCATTCGTTACCAGGGTCTCGATGCGCGACATAACGGTTTCGGGCAATTGCTTATCAGTAACCTGATTACCGGATGCACTATGTTAATCAATGAAGCTGTGGCAGAAAAAGCTATCCCCGTGCCGGCAGGGGCGATCATGCATGACTGGTGGTTGGGATTGGTAGCTGCAGCCTATGGCGAGATTGCCTTCCTGCCAGAGCCATTGGTGGAATATCGACAGCATGAAAATAATGCCCTCGGTGCCAGGGAGCACAGTCCGGCCAGCTTAACTGACCGCGAACTGCTGAGGAAGATTTTCTACAAGCCCTACACACCTCTGTTCGCGGAGGTCGCAACTCAGGCTGAGACATTTCTTGTCCGCTTCCACGCCGATCTGACTTATAGGCAACGCGTTTACCTGCGCATGACCATGGGGCTACGATCGAAATTCGGCCACCTGCAAAGAATTCTGTTTCGATTATTACGACTTCTCCCGGGCTGAGAACAGATTCGCAAATTACCTTCCGATACTCTTTTACCGGGCTGTGTTCGATTCCTGGTGTTGGCGAATTTCCTCGAGTCGGGAAAGCATCTTTCTCCCCACCGCGGTGGGGGAAAAAAATTGCCTGATTGTCTCTCTGGCGTTGTTGCCCAGCTTCGCGGTCAATTCAGGATCTGCAGCCAGTTCTCTCATGGCAGCTGCTGCCTGTTCCAGATCCGGTTCGGCCCAGCGTTGGCCCGCCTTATAAGGTCCCAGAGTTTTTTCAATCCGGATCAGCTCAAAATCTATGGCTTTGCAATTGTCTGCAGTCATATAGTCAATTGAGCCGGACCAGTTGGTGATAATAGTTGCCTTGCCCAGACACATCGCCTCGGCAGGAGCCAGCCCAAATCCTTCGGATCGATGCAGGGATACGAAACAGTCTATCAATGAGAGCAAGGCATTAATTTCCAGCCTCGAATGGGGAGTTTCCATAATCAGAATATTTGGATGTGATTTGATTTCCTCAAGCAAACTGTCCAGCTTCACTTCTTCTGCATTATTCACCTTCAGTATCAGGCAGACTTCCTTATTGTTGCCCGCGAATGCCTGTTTGAAGGCCTTCACTGCCCCGTAGGGGTTCTTGCGCTCTGCTATAGAGCGGGTATCGAACATGGTCAGAAAAGTGAAAGCAGATTCCGGAATACCGAAATAGCTTCTGGAAAGCACTGACTCGGTTTTCAGGTCGATGCAGTGAGGGATAGTGATAACAGGAACCGGTGAAGATTTTTCCATGGCCTGTCTTACGAACTCTGAAGGCACCCAGACCTCATCGATTTCTTCGAATGCGGGAATCCATTCCCGAGGAATTTCTTCCAGCTCCCATGCCCAGTAAGCAATGTTATAGCGGCCCTTAAAGAAGTGGGCTGGGAGCTCCTGTTTCGCCAGCGGCAGAAAATCTGCGTTGATGTGGATTAGATTAATGTCATAGGGAGCGCTCAGTATTTCCTTATGGCGCCAAGACAGATCAGTCATCCGCCCGGGATTGGCAGTTTCAAAATTGATGATTCCGAAGTCAATAGCTGCGGCTTCGAGAGCTCTGGCATCCGAGCGAGCGCCTTCTCCCACGCCCATCTCCGCCCTTATGTAGCCAATCAGATTTACTCCTGGAGTGAGAGTCAGCTGCCGATTTTTCCTTAAGTCTTGCGCATCGAATTGCAGATCGGCAATGAGCTCCTCTGCGGGCATATCGAGGCGTAGGGAACAGTCCCATTTCTCCAGGCTAAGATTCGGATTGTAGTAGCTGTCTCCTTCGCTGAACTTGATCGACCAGCGCTTCCACATCGCCATTTCGTCTGCTTTTGGCAGACTCGCTTTTCGACTGATGCTTTCATGATGGATAAGGCAGCACTGGGGTGTCCAGATATTTCGATAGCCCAGGGTCGACAATCGCAGGCAAAGATCAATATCGTTGCCGACGACCGCAAGTTCTTCGTCGAAGCCTTCCATAGCCTCGAATTTCTTCCGACTCAGCATCAAGCAGGCGCCGGTGTTGGCGGTGACCTCCCTCACAGTTCTATCGAGCCTTCGGTAAATTTTCTCATCGGGCATCATCTTGTGAAACAGATGGGCGCAGCCACCACCGAAGTTTACGATGAACACACCTGCGTGTTGAATCGCGCCATTTGGATACAGCAACAAGCCGCCAACGGCACCCACTTCGGGGCGCACGGCATGTCGCAGTAATTCCTGCAACCACCTGGCATCGGTGATTTCAATATCATCATTTAAAAACAACAGGTAATCAGCCTTGGCTCGGCGGGCACCGATGTTGTTCAGACGCGACCAGTTGAAGGTTTCATCGCACTCGATGACCTCGAATTTTTTATCGTGAAGATATGCGATTCCATCCGGATTCCTGCCTCTGCTGTTATCGAGCATAAGGATTTCGTAGTTCTCATAGGCGGTGATTGCGGTAAGTGAATCGAGGCAAGGCTTAATCAGATCAAGCTTAGCCGTGGTCGGAATGATAATTGAAACTCGCGGCTCTCCGGGGATGGGCCATTCGATGTATCGGTATCCATCCACCATTGTTAAGTTGGCCTGGGGCTCAAGCTGGGACAGGTGTTTTTCAAGTACCACAGTTTCATCCCGCAATCTTCGTTCCAGATTTTTACCAGCTTGTGCCGGTGCCGACCACAGAATACTGGCGACTCGGTGGATCTTATCGCTGCAGTTTCCAATGTGTAACAGTAGGGCATAGCGCCAGTCGGAGGGCTTGCAAGTTGAGATGAAATCCAGGGAGATTGTCGCCGCCCGGACCAGGTACATATCCCCGACATAGTTACGTGACATCACATGATCGGGGGACCAGCCAAAGGTGAAGACCGGATCAACATGTATGCCGTCGCTGTTGAGCGTATCGTGATCTGAATAGACAAGATCGCTATTCATGGCTTGAGCACAGGCAATCAATTCCCGTAGTGCAAAGGGAAATAGTTGCTCCCCACTATTGAGACCCAGCAGATAATCGCGATCCGGGTTAACCCTCTGTAAAAGCTCGACCAGGCTTGAAGCAACATCGGTTTTTTCTTGCAGAGCCAAGCGAATTTCCGGCAGCAGGCTGCGTTGAATTTCCTGCCAGTCGTTGCCGAGGTAATGCACTTTCCAGCTGCTCCAATCTTGCGCCGCTATGGAATTGAGGGTCGCCAGGCTAGCACCGATGTCTAGGCCCTCATTGACTATTACATGGACTACAAACTGATCGCTGTTGAGGGCTTTGCCGATGGCAGTTTGTGGGTCATTGCTGAGCTGATATTTCAGCCAGGCACTATAGAGCTGATTACCCTTGAGGAGATAGAAATCCTGCTTTAACTCCGAGCGGTATCCTTCTGCATTTTTGGCGACGAGGGTCAGGGTGTGGGCACCGCTACTCAAAAAGTCCAGATTGATCTGCTCCGAAAAACCACAGTCGGTAGCATGGGGAAGCCAGGGATAGACCTCGGTGACGTCGGGCCTGGAAAGGGCAGGTTTGAAGGCGCGAAATTCCAGTTCATCGATAAAAAATGTAATGTCGACTTCACTGGCTTCCGTCAACGCCCAACCGCGTAGGGTAAGAGATTCCGAGAAAACTTTGTGCTCTTCGTTAGGCGAATCCAGCCCGAAGTGGAATTTGTCTGTGCGTGTCTCAGAGTTCGGGAGACCGCCATCGTTGCCAGGTATTTTGGCGTGGGCATCTCGGACTGTCTGATGCAGAGCAGGGTTTTTCAGTATTAGTTTAACGGTGTTTTTTTTTAGTGATCTGACGAAGTTCTTTAACCCCTGGCTGAGGTATCGATAGGGCCTCGTAACGCGCCAGGAAAAGGAGTCCAGTAGTTCACGCAGGTCGGCATCCAGCTTCTTGTGTTGGGTTTCTAATCGATGATATTTCAGACGCAGTGCCTGAAAGTCTTTCGATAGAACTTCATGTTTGTCGGCAAGTTTGGAAAATTCAGATATCTGCTGTGCGTAGCTTCTGTCTAGTTGCGTGTAGTTTTTATCCAGTTGCGTGTAGTTTTTATCCAGTTGCGTGTAGTTTTTATCCAGTTGCGTGTGGTCTTTATCCAGTTGCG
>PCCP01000106.1 GCA_002731775.1 Gammaproteobacteria bacterium | reverse complement strand
TCTGCCGGGTGAGGGCAAAGTCCAGTTTTTGGTCGGCGATGCGGGCCAGGAAGATGCGGTTGCGCGAGGCGTGGATGCAGCCGCAGACAATGGCCGGCTCGATATTGCGGTTGCCAATGCAGGGATCGGTTCGCTGGCTCCTATCCAGGAAATTCAGGATTCGGATTGGCAGCGGGTGTTGCAGACAAACCTGGGAGGCACTTTTTATCTGATTAAATCTGCAGCTGGGTATATGACTGATGGCGGGGCTATCTGTGCCATATCCTCTATTGCCGGGGTACGAACCCATCGCTTTATGAGTGCATACTGTACCAGTAAGGCGGCCATTGAAATGCTGGTCAGAAATTCTGCAGATGAACTTGGCGTAAAAGGTATTCGAGTCAATAGTGTCTGCCCGGGCCTGGTTGAAACCGACCTTGCCGCTGGTCTGCTGACCACCGAAGCTGTTTATAAGGATTATCGGCGTTGTATGCCGTTAAACAGGCATGGCCAGCCAGAGGATATAGCGAAGGCGGTGCGGTTTCTGTGTGGACCGGAATCTACCTGGATTACGGGTGTAAGCCTAAGCGTTGATGGCGGTCATCATTTAAGGCGGGGTCCTGAACTTGATCCAATAGTGGATGCTATCTATGCTCAATAGTTATCTATGTTCGATCGCTATTAGGGGTGGATCGCAATTAGACGCTAGAATGGCGGATGCATATTGGGGCTGTGAACGAGGCGATATATGAAGGGAAATAAATTGGGCCTGAGTCAAGCGCAATTGGATGCTTACTGGATGCCATTTACTGGCAATAGACAGTTCAAGCGAGACCCAAGGATGATGGTTGCGGCGCAAGGCAGTTATTACACGGATGCAGATGGGCGCAAAATATTTGATGGCCTGTCCGGATTATGGACCTGTGGATTTGGACATAATATCGAGAAAATAAATGCTGCTATCGCTAAACAGGCCCGGACCCTGGATTTCAGCCCCAGCTTTCAGTTTGGTCACAAGGGGGCTTTTGAATTAGCAGAGCGCATTACCCAGTTCATGCCAGAAGGACTCAATCGGGTGTTTTTCTGCGGGTCCGGTTCTGAGGCGACGGATACAGCATTAAAGCTGGCCAGGGGCTATTGGAGAAAACTGGGTCGTGCCGGCAAGACAAAGCTAATCGGAAGAGCCAAAGGCTATCATGGCGTAAATTTCGGGGGTATTTCAGTAGGTGGTATTGGTGGTAACAAGGCAATATTTGGAGAATCTGTTGCAGCCGATCATTTGCCACACACCTGGTTGCCTGAAAATGCCTTCTCCAGAGGTTTACCCCTGCAGGGTGCTGACCGGGCCGATGAACTTCTTGAACTCATTGCCCTGCACGATGCTTCTAATATCGCAGCGGTCATCGTTGAACCGTTAGCGGGATCGGGTGGCGTTTTTCCACCCCCCGTCGGTTATTTGCAGCGGTTAAGAAAAATCTGCGATGACCACGATATTTTGCTGATCTTTGATGAGGTAATCTGTGCCTTTGGGCGAATGGGCGCAAATACTGGTGCAGAAGCGTTCGGCGTCAAGCCGGACATGATCAATATAGCCAAGCAACTGACTAACGGGGCAATGCCCATGGGCGCGGTAATCGTAAGAGAAGATATTTATGATTGCTTTATGGCCACTGATGCACCCGATTACGCTCCAGAAATTCCTCATGGTTATACTTATTCCGCGCACCCCCTTGCCTGCGCTGCAGGTCTGGCGAGCTTAGAAGTGCTGGAAGACGAGAACATGATCCAGCGGGTGCAGGCCATATCGCCCTTCTTCGAATCGGCTGTCCATGAACTTGGTAACTGTGCCAACGTGGTTGATGTGCGCAATTATGGCCTTGCTGCTGGTTTGACACTGCAAGCCTACCCGGGTGAGCCTCTCAGGCGTCCTTTTGAGGTCGCCATGTCTATGTGGGAGAAAGGATTCTACGTCCGTTATGGTGGCGATACCCTGCAGTTAGGCTTACCCTTTATTGTTGAGCAAGCAGAAATCACCAGTTTGGTTAACGCCCTGGCCGACAGTTTAGCTGAAACTGCCTAGGGTAAGTCCCAGTACCTGTTTTAAAAGCGAGGGCTGTTTGAATTACATCGAGACAAGCGCAGTGGATATACTGGGCTGCAGTTAAAGATGGCGGCCTGACCAGGCCGCGGTTGTATAAAGGCTGACTCGAACACCCGGTTGCTGGCCCGGGTCCTATGGTCGATTTCGATGCATTCAAATAATGGGTATTCAGGTGTTTATAGCGCTTTGCGCAGGTCTAATAGAATGTAGTACTTATAGAATCTAGCACGAATTAAATGTAGCACTATTAGAATTAGGAGAGGTAGCAATGGCGGATCGTCTTGCAGGAAAGGTTGCGGTTATTACCGGCGGCACTAGTGGTATTGGTGAGGCCACCGCGCAACTGTTTGTTAG
This sequence comes from Gammaproteobacteria bacterium, assembly GCA_002731775.1. Classification (GTDB taxonomy): domain Bacteria; phylum Pseudomonadota; class Gammaproteobacteria; order Pseudomonadales; family Pseudohongiellaceae; genus UBA9145. The sequence continues at coordinate 7,104 of PCCP01000106.1, read as the reverse complement.
CGAAGGTGCCCGGGTCGTGATTTGTGGCAGATCAGTTGAAAAAGGTCAGGCAGTGGCCGATAGGCTTGGCGAAAACTGCCAGTTCGTTATTGCTGATATCACCCAGGAAACTGATATTAAGAAAACTATTGATGCTGCTGTTACCGCCTTTGGCAGGTTGGATATTTTGTTTAATAATGCCGGTGGACCGACTCATGGCCTTGTCGATGCAGTGGAAGAAGAAGCCATTCTCTACGCCACTCGTTTATTGTTCAGCAGTGCCGCCCTGGCAATGAAGTACGCCATTCCGTTCATGCGGGAGGTGGGAGGTGGTGTCATTATTAATAATTCCAGCGTGGCGGCACTACGAGATAACCAGGGTGATCTCGTCTATTCGGCGGTGAAAGCCGCGCTGACACATTATTCAAAGCTAGCGGGGGTTCGCCTCGGCCCGGATGGGATTCGAGTTAACTGTATTTCCCCAGGGGCGATCGCGACCCCTATTTTCTGGGGTGGGTCTGCCCGGGCAAATACGCTCAGCGACGAAGAAAACGCCAAGAAAATGCAGAAACTTCAGGCTAACCTTGCTAAAGCCACGCCGCTAAAATTTTCTGGATTAGCCATGGATATTGCCCAGGGAGCGCTGTTTCTCGCATCGGATGAAGGTCGATTTATTAATAGCCATGATCTGGTTATCGATGGCGGTCGAACAAGCATGTTTAATGAGCCAGGCTGAGCGGGGCCGTTAGCGGTCATCTTCCTTTGCACTGGCAGCCAGGCGCTTTTTCACCTCGGCCCCGATCTCGTAACTGCGCAAGCGTTTTTCGTGATCGAACATCGATGAGACAATCATGAGCTCATCAGCGCCAGTGCGATCAATGAACTGGCAGGTCTGTTGTTCTACCGTATCGATATCGCCAATGGCTGAGCACTGACTGATCTGCTCTAGCATTTGCTGCTCTGCAGTGGACATCTGACTGTCAAAATTCTCGATCGGTGGGGGTAATGGGCCGGGTTGCCCACGGCGAAGGTTAATAAAGGATTGAAGTGAAGAAGAGCGCAGATAGCTGGCTTCAGCGGTGCTGTCTGCAGCACAGAGATTGAATCCGAGCATGGTATAAGGCTCTTGGAGTTGTTCGGAGGGCTGGAAACGATCTCGATACATGTCAACAGCCGCTTGCATGTACGCGGGAGCAAAATGAGAGGCAAAAGCAAAAGGCAAGCCCAGCATAGCTGCAAGTTGGGCACCAAACAGGCTGGATCCCAGTATCCAAAGAGGAACATTGGTGCCCGCACCGGGCATGGCAACGACGCTTTGCTGAGGCTCGGCTTGTTTTAGAAAGTGTTGTAATTCGACTACATCCCTGGGGAAGTCATCAATGTTTCCCTGCAGGTTCCTTCTTAGAGCTTGCATGGTTAATTGATCTGTACCCGGAGCACGACCCAGGCCTAGGTCAATACGACCGGGATAGAGGCAAGCCAGTGTGCCGAACTGTTCGGCAATAACCAGTGGTGCATGGTTTGGCAGCATAATTCCACCGGCCCCGACTCTGATTGTTTTTGTTGCTTCGGCGAGATAGCCAATGACCACCGAAGTCGCGGAACTCGCTATGCCCTGCATGTTGTGGTGCTCAGCGACCCAATGGCGTTTATATCCCCAGGCTTCCGCGTGTTGAATCAGGTCTTTTGACCGCTGCAGCGAATCTCGCGGGGTACTACCTTGGGTAACGGGTGCAAGATCGAGTATGGAAAAAGCAGTCATGCGTCGGCCCTTAAATTATTCAGCTTAGAAACTAACCCGAATTGGTTAGCAGGAAATTTGTGTTTGATCAGTTTATGGTTACGGCGCGTTGGTTTTAATTGTTGTTATGCATTAATCAGAATGTCCAGAGATAGCTTACAGGCGACTCAGAGTACCTGAATCGGTGATTAATTTGAATACCGGCAGTGTCCCGCGCAAAAATGCTTACAAGGCAGTGTGTTAGGTCGGTTGGTACTCGTAGATGGGAAAGGAGCAACGGCAAAAGGTCAGAGGGAAAGAAGCAAGGGATAGGAATCAAAGAACAATGAGATATAGCTGGCTTGGCCTGAGAGTCTGACCAAGCCAGCTATCCGGGTCAGCCGGCAATTTTTTTATTTGTCTGATGGGTTTGCATGACCTGCCTGGAGCTATTATCCTAAAGTTATTTGCGTCGGCAGCCTATCTCGGGCACCCTTTTGATCAGTAAAAATAGATCCAGGATAGTATTTCGTCCTGGCTAATCGCGGCTATGCCTGTGAATCAAAACCCCAATAAGTTAACATGGCCATTAATTCTTACCAGAGTTGATGATAGTCGGTCTATCTTTTATTGCTGACGATTTGTTTGCTGTGGGTAGTGGTAGCGCGTTTTCGAACCAACTGCCGAGTTTAAGTCAGCACAGAAATTGACAGAAATAGAGCGTGGGCGATGACGTCGTACAGGTCCATCGGCGTCCGGTCCTATGACCGTGTTGGCCTGTGGTTATGGTAAGAGTTGAGGTTCCTCAGTTGGTTAGGGTCTATTTGTTCATTTACATGAATTTGTTCGACTTGCAACCTCTGGGACATTTTTTGGTACCAGACCAGGCATCACATTGAATGCTATCTCGCAAGATTGAGTAGCTAGATGCTGGCCAGGTCACCGGCAGCGAAGATGATAGTTGTGCTCCAGCTATCACTAATGTGATGAGGAAGGAGCATTAAGCACAATGACAGGCAGAATCAGATGACGAAAAAGGCAAACACCCTTGCGGCAAACCAACAAAACCTGAGGGAAAAAATCAACGCTGAAACTGAGGCATTTCTTGCTTCAGGCAAGAAGATTCAGGAAATTCCGACCGGGATCAGTGGTCAGGATACACAGAATGGATCACGCCATATTAGGATCAGCAATAAAAAAGAATAGTATTTGACTGTAGATGGGCGCAGCGTTATCCGCTGTTCCTATTCAGGCTAATCCGTCCAGCCGCCTGACCTGTTTTATGATGGAGGCAATCATCACAGCAGTCTCTACCGCTAAGGATGAGGTCACCTTCCTGATGCTTGAATAGCAGCGCAGCGATGATATTCTGTGTTGATTATTATACCTGCTGTAATCTTGGCTACCGGTAGAGACTGACCATGGATAAACGTTTTATCGATGCTGAATTCTGCGAAGCCCAAGCGGGTCTGAGCCAGCATCAGATACAGCAATGGCGAACCCAGGGATTTACTTTTGTTCGGGGTCTGATACCCCAAGCATTGGTCAGCGCGTTAATTGATATAGCCAGTGATTTATTTCCGTCTGGTGGCAGCGAAGCCGCTGAGCATAAAAGCGGTTTCGGCAGTTCCGGAGCCCTGGTTTTTCCGTCCAGTTATTTTGAATTCAACGAAGTAACCCTGCACCCAAATCTATTGGTGGTGATCTGTCAGCTGTTAGAACTGGACATTCATGAGATCAGATTGACGCAGTCAGATCTCTGGCCGAAATACGGTCGGGTTGCAACAGGTTCACTGCGAGATAATTCTGATCAGAGAATGCATGTGGATTATCCTAACCATTGTTTGACGCATCCACCGATCTGGCAGCAACCCGATGCAGTGGAATTGATACTCTATCTAAGTGATTATCAGGATTGCGCGGGTTCAACTGCACTTGTGCCCCGCAACGATGACCAAGACCCAGCCTATCGCTGGCCGATTATTGATTCTCCAGGCATCGCCGGCAAAGATTTCATCAATGATCGAAGCCAAGCTGAACGCTATATGGCTGGCATCAGCCCGGGCCTGGGCGATTGGCGGTCTGGATTATATGCTCGGGAGCAATATGTGGCATATCGGCCCGGCGATATCCTTTTTTATCGCCATGATACCTGGCATCGGGGCACCCCTTTGCACCTCGGCGCTCGCCGCTTCGTTCAGAATATGACTTTCAGGAAAGCCAGTAGTGAGTGGATTGGTAATCTGCACCCTGGCTGGGCCTGGGCCGCTTATCGCCAGGATCAATCCATGGAACGCTGGATTGCGACCTGTACGGTTGACCAAAGGACCTTGTTAGGATTTCCACAGCCGGGTCATGAATACTGGAACCATGATCTCATTATGGCGGTACAGGCCCGTTATGGTCCTCATGGTTTTGATGCCGGCCCGTATCTGGAACAGTTAAAGCAATAAACGTCGGTCCAGGTCGGACCTGGCAGTGGGCCGTTACTGGAAAGGGGAATTCAAGGTTTTAGCATGGGCTGCTCAATCAACAGCCATGCCCGTGAATCCGTTATTGCATTGGCTGCCCACCCGAATCGGATCACCACATGTGAGTACCACCGCAGACTGTTAATGCCTGGCCGGTAATCCAGTTGCTGGCAGCCGAGCCCAGGAACACGGCAATGCCTTTGAAGTCATCTGGCTCGCCTAGTCTTCTCAGTGGTGTCACTTCATTAGCTCGTTTCTCAGCTTCGGGATTATCCCATAGCGCTTTAGCAAAATCGGTTTTGACCAGGCCTGGGCAGATAGCATTCACTCGAATGCCTTTAGGACCTAATTCCTGGGCGAGGTTTCTTACCAGGGCGATGTCGGCCAGCTTTGATATGTTGTAAGTACCCAGGACTTCAGACGGCCCAAAGGCACCGGTACTGCTGGTGATAGCGATAGACCCATTACCTTTTTCAATCATGTCAGGCGCAACCATCTTGGCCAGCCACAGATTCGAACGGACATTGCTCTCCATTATTTTGTTGTAGGCGCCGTCAGGGATATCCATTATTGAGCCATAATAAGGATTAACCCCAGCATTGCCGATCAGGATGTCGATAGCGCCTAATTGGCTGTGAGTTTCATCTACGAGATTCTGCAGTTGCTCCTTGTAGCCAATGTTGCAGGCAATGGCAACGGCAGAACCGGCGCCACAGGCCTGGTTTATGGCCGCTGCAGTTTCATCACATTGGTCCTGTTTCCGACTTGAAACAACTACTTTTGCGCCATGTTCTGCCAGACCTTCAGCCATTGCTTTGCCCATGCCTTTCGACGAGCCTGTCAGTAAAGCGATTTTGCCGGTTAAATCAAATAAAGTGGTATCTACCAAGGTTGAGTCTCCTCATGTTGTTAATGCCCAATATAACCATAGACTATACCTGAAATGGTTGATTTCATTCCAGCGCATGGTTGCCTGTTGCGGTATAAGTGTTTATTTTGGTTGTTATCAAAGGCACATAACGTTGGCTCAAGTACTGGAGGAGATAAACATGGCATGGGATTTTGAAACAGATAAGGAATATCAGATTCTTTTGGATTGGACGGCAGAATTTGTCAAAAACAAAGTAGAACCGTTGGACGCGGTACTGGGTTCGGCAATGGAGTACCAGGATCCGGATTTTATCAAGTGCGTTCGACCACTGCAGCAGGAAGTCAGAGAAATGGGTCTTTGGGCCTGTCATTTAGGGCCCGAACTGGGCGGTTTGGGTTTTGGCCAGTTAAAGCTCGCCTTGCTGAATGAAATACTGGGGCAATCCAGGTTTGCTTCCGTGGTGTTTGGCTGCCAGGCGCCGGATACCGGTAACGCCGAAATTCTGGCGCATTATGGTACTGATGAAATTAAAGAGCGATACCTGCAGCCACTGTTGAATGGTGAACTGGCATCGAGTTATTCCATGACAGAACCACAGGGTGGTGCTGATCCGACACAGTTTAAATGTATGGCGGTGGAGGATGGCGACGACTTTGTTATTAATGGTGAAAAATGGTTTTCATCGAATGCAAGATATGCCAGTTTCCTGATTGTCATGGCTGTTACGGATCCAGAAGCCAGTGCTCATGGCCGGGCAAGTATGCTGGTGGTACCGACGGATGCGCCTGGCGTGGAGATTATCCGCAATGTTGGTGTAGGTGCTGAGCCGCCTGGGCAGGGTTCTCATGCCTATGTTCGTTACACTGATGTCAGGGTTCCTAAGCGCAACCTTCTTGGCCCCAGGGGTCAGGGTTTTGCGGTTGCACAGACACGTTTGGGTGGCGGTAGGATTCATCATGCCATGCGAACCGTGGGTCAGATCCGTCGTGCCTTTGATATGATGTGTGAGCGCTCACTATCACGCAATACTAAAGGAGAAATACTGGCCAGTAAGCAGATGGTTCAGGAAAAGATTGCGGATTCCTGGATTGAAATGGAATCTTTTCGTCTGCTGGTGCTGCGTACTGCCTGGAGAATCGATCAATTCAATGATTATATGAAAGTAAGAAAGGATATTGCTGCTATTAAGGCATCGATGCCGAAGGTCTATCATGATGTGGTTTCCCGGTGTATCCAGGTTCATGGTGCGTTGGGTGTCTCGAATGAACTGCCTCTTTCTGGAATGCTGTTGGGGTCCTATGTGATGGGCATTGCTGATGGTCCGACTGAGGTTCATAAAGTGACTCTGGCAAGACAGGTGTTGCGTGATTATGAGGGTACTGATCAGCTGTTCCCGCAATATACTCTGCCCAATCGCCGTCGAGCCGCAATTGATCAGGTCGGCCATTTAATTGAACGGGAAGTGGAAGCCTGGTAACCCCGAAAACGTGGAGACCAGATAAACGCCAGTGGCCTGATGGATAGTTAGTAAAGATAGCTAAAAGAGATAGCTAGTAGAGATAGACAGCAGACGTCTTTGCAGTGCCTGTGGGACGCAGCCTTGCTGATATTGGAGCTGACAACGGTTTTGCGTGCGGAGGTGGGCGATTCAATGGAAAGGCAATAGGAACTTGGCACGATGAAAATTGTATTACCAGCAAAAGTAGGCCTTGATCAGAATCGGCTGGGCCGAGTGTCCATCTGGCTTGAGCAGCAGGTGATCAAACAACGGATCGCAGGCGCAAGCTTGCTGTTATGCAGACGAGGACAACCTGCTTTTTTTGAGGCAGTGGGTGCTTCCGAAATAGAAACGGGCAGAGTCTTCAGTGAAGATACCATTGTCCGTGTTTTTTCCATGACCAAGCCAATTACGACGGTTGCTGCGATGATGTTGTACGAACAGGGTTGTTTCCAGCTGGATCATCCTGTGTCGAGATACCTTCCTGCCTTCGCAGATACGCCGGTCTGGTCCGGGGGTGATATTACAGCAACCGTAGCGCAGCAGACGCCGATGACCATACGGC
>PCCP01000105.1 GCA_002731775.1 Gammaproteobacteria bacterium | reverse complement strand
CCCCTTCCGCAAAGTGCTTGAGGATCTGGAGCTTAGTCACCATTAAGCGCGCCGGGCCGTCACGTTTAACTATCTGCCGGTTTTGTAAAGTCTGAAATACGCGGGTGACGGTTTCCCTGCTCACATTCAGCATGATAGCAATCTCCATATGGGTGGGGGGATTGCGAATCTCGGAATTCTGCTGCTTGTCCTTGTCCTTGTCCGGAACCAACAGCCACAGCTGACAGCACACCCGCTGGGCGATATTGGGCAGCCCCAGCAGTGAACGCTGATAGGTCATCTGTCGCACCCGGGCAGCCAGCTTACTCCCCAGCACGTTAGTCACCCCCGGTGCCTTCAGCATGATCTCCCGCAGATTGACCATTGGCACTAAAATCACCACCGAAGCAGTAAGGGCGATGACGTACTCAGGCTGCGGGCCGTGATCAAACAGGCCAAGCTCACCGCAAAAATCGCCAGGCTCGACGAAATACAGCCCGACTTCTCTGCCATCGATAGTAAAATTCACTCCCTGCAAGCGCCCCTCAAACAGGAAGCAGAGATGGTCCTCCGGTTTTCCAGCTTTCAAGACGATTTCGCGGCGTGTAAACCTCTGCAGCGCACATCGCGGCGCGAGCTCGGCAAGCACATTTGCCGGCAACGGTTTGAGGATTGGGAAGGAGCTTAATAGCTCCGGGCTAACCACCATGAAAATCCACCTGACATCAGCACGGGAACAGCTATCACTGCGGCTGCTTGAGCATTATAAGTACTTGAAATGAATTAGCAAAAGCGAGTATCGTGGTCCCATGTGATCTACATCACGCGACTCACTCGCGGCCTGCGTTATCTTCCACTGCTATGGAGTCTGGACAACGCCGTCTGGCGTACTATTGAGCGCTGCTGCAGGGCTGAGCAGCACCATCCGTAATATTACCAGCCGCGCAGCCTGACACTATTCGCACCACGGTCTGAACCAAGAAATCCGGGCTGTAGACTCCATTCTATCAGTGTTCTGGCGTAGCGATCAGGCACCGATGTTCGAGCATAGAAGCCTGGGCTGAAACACATGCTATGAAAACTGATTCAACACCAATGATGACGCTGATGACAAAACAGTTTTTCGTCAAATTTTCGACAATCTTTAACCACGGCGCGAGCATCGCCGCCGGATTAATTCTATGCCTGGCCACGTCTGTGGCCCAGGCTTCTGATCCCGAGGGCTTTAGCCCTGCGGCTATTCCCCATGTCGGCGAAGTTAGCCTGGTGCTGGGGCGGGCTTACTTGCAGGCCCCGGGCCAACCCCGACAACGGGTTCGGCAAGGCTCGATAATCAAAGTGCATGACCAGATAACCACCGAGGCCAATGGTCACGTGCATATACGCTTTGTCGACCAGGCCCTGATGAGCCTGCGGCCGCGAACCCGACTGGAAATTGTGAGCTATGATTTCAACACCGAGCGACCGGAGCGTTCCGTCGTAAAATTCAATCTGATAGAAGGCGTCACCCGGGCTATCTCGGGGGATGCGGCCAAAGCGGCCAGAGATCGCTTTCGTCTCAACACCCCCATTGCTGCGATTGGTGTACGCGGCACCGACTTTGTCGTCAGCGCCACCGAATCTACAACCCGGGCACTGGTTAATGTGGGCACTATTGTAATGGCACCATATTCCATCGAGTGTTCCGCCGATGCCTTCGGCCCCTGCACCGCAAATGCCGTTGAGCTGACGAGTTTGTCCTTGCAGTTAATCGAGCTTGACGATAATTCTGCCCTGCCACGGTTGTTGCCGGCGCCAAATGTCAGAGACCCGGACATGATGCGTGAAGAAGTTCAGCAGCTTATTGCCTCCAGTGTTGAAGCCAGCGCCGATGGGCCTGCCAGCGACGAGACCTACCTTGAGGGAGTGACTGCGGTAAAGGTAAACGCCGATGTTGAGCGGGTATCGAATGATCTGCCTGCACCAGTAACAGAGACCCCTCCAGTAACGCCACCAGAATCACCCCCGGTGACCCCACCAGAATCACCCCCGGTGACCCCACCAGAATCACCCCCGGTGACTCCACCACAGCCGGATTTTACCCCGGCAACCACCGTAGCGCCGGTTGAGTTAACCACCAGCCAGCTGGTGTGGGGGCGGTTTTCAAGCGGCTTCGGTGAGCAGGAAAAAATCACCGTTAGTTTTGCCACAGCCAGCGCCGATCGCAAGATCACCGTCGGCAACATCGACTATGGCCTGTTCCGCCCCGAAAACGGCAGCCAGCACGTAGACAGCGGCCTCGGTGTGGTCAGTTTCTCCCTCGCCAGCGCCCAGGCTTTCTACAGCTCGGAGAGCGGTGTCGTTGTCATGCAGGTGGGAGGTGGTGCCCTCGATATCGATTTTCAGGAAAATCGCTTCGCCACCGAACTCAATCTGAGCCACAGTGCCACCGGCGCCGTGGATTTTCTTGCCAGCGGCAGGCTTTTTGACGGCGGCTATTTCCATGCCCGTACCGATACCCAGAAGATCGCTGGTGCGGTCAGCATAGATGGTAGCGAGGCCGGTTATATCTTCAGCCGTCAGTTGGACAATGGCAATATCCAGGGTCTGACACTGTGGGGCGCCGGTCAGTAGCTATGTCGAAGCTTACAGACATCCGGCAATTGCCACTGAATACACTGGGATTCGCCCTCGGCATGACTCCGGCCAGAGCGCGTTTGCTGATCCTGGCGCTGGCGGCCATTGTCAGTGGCGCTCTGATGTTGATGTTGGGCTCGCCACTAGCCACCCTGGAACAGCGTTTGGGTGCTCTGGGTTGGACCCTCAACCCCAATACTGCACCGGAACAGCGTATTACCCTGGTCACCATCGACGAGAAGAGCCTTGCTGCAGTCGGCCCCTGGCCCTGGCCTCGAGAGCAATTGGCGAGGCTGGTTAATGCCATCGATCAAGCCGGTGCGCAGCTGCAACTCCACGATATCGTCTACCCTGAAGCCAAACCGGGCGATGCAGTGCTGCTGGCAGCCCTGCAATCTGCGCAGGGCGCAGTAATAGCCCAGTTGCCGGATTTGCAATCGGGTCAAGCCACCCGCGCCGGGGTCATGACCCATCCTCTGAGCGGAATTAGCTGTAATGCTGCCCCCGGAGGCTTGCAGTTGGGCAACACGGGTAATTTCTTGGCTCCGGTTGCCACCTTTGCGGCAATTCCTAAAGGCCATATCACCCCGATCATCGCTGCCGATGGCAGTACTTTAAAAACTCCCGCTGTGGTTTGTGTGGATGGCTCACCCTACCCGGCGCTGGCCCTGACTGCATTCTTGCAAGCGAGCAATGATTCCCCCTGGCAGGCGACAATAGAGCCGGGAAGCTCGCTGTTTGATCCAGACTATGTGCTACAGCTGCAGGCTTATCCGGGGCTGGATATACCGCTGGATAGCGATGGCAACCTGAGAATTTCCTATGCCAACGCGCCCTCTGCCTACCGCGCCCTGTCTGCCATCGATGTAATAAACGGCAGCACCGACCTTAGCCTGTTAGAGGACGCCTGGGTAATAGTGGGTGGCACCGCTTTCGGCATGGGCGATGTTGTCCCCACACCGTATAACGGCGCCAGCCACGGAGTGGAGTTGCAGGCGCGCTTGCTGGGTAGTCTACTGGATGTCGACATGCCTTACACGCCGCGGGTTTCCAGCTGGTTACTTGGACTATTGAGCCTGTTGTTTGCGCTATTACTCTATGTCCTGGCCGCCGTCAGAGAGCGCTGGGCCGCCTATGGTTTACCGATTGCCGCTGTGTTGCTGCCGCTGGCAGCGTTGTCACTGCACATTCAGTTGCTCAGCAGCTTTAATCTCTGGCTGGGCTGGTTGTACCCGGCCATATATGGCGTTTTGGCTGCGAGTTTATTACTGCTGCTGGAACAAGGCAGGGTGCGAGTCGAACGCAGCCGGGTCTTTGGCAACCTCAATAGCTATTTGCCCGACGAGATTGCCAGGGAGATTGCTTACAGTCTGCCAAGTTCAAGCATTAACGCCAGCCGCTGCGATGCCACCCTGCTTAGCGCAGATTTGCGAAATTTCTCCGCCTTTGGCGAAGCCCGACCACCGGAGGAGTCTGCTGCGGTGCTGCACTTCTTCTTCACCCGCGCCACGGAAATTGTCGAGCGACACGGTGGACGGGTGCATGAATTCAAGGGCGACAGCCTGCTGGCGGTCTGGGATGGCCACCACCGTGAGGCGGCCGAGCAATCGCTAAAAGCCGCGCAAGCAATGCAGTCAGGCTTGCATCACAGCCTCATGCCCGAGCACTCAGCCCCGGGCCTGCAACCGCTGGCCCTCGGTGTTGGCATCGAACAGGGGCCAGTACTGATTGGCTCGATTGGGCCCGCCCACCGCCGCAGCCATGTGTTGTTGGGGGACACGGTCGCTGTCACCCTGCGCATTCAGGAGATGACGGCAGAGCTGGCTCAGCCGATTCTGCTCGGTGAATGTGCCGCCCGCCAACTTGCCGATCTGCAGCTGGAATCCCAGGGCAGTTATCTGCTTAGTGGTCTTAAAAACCCCCATATCCTGTTTGCGCCGGCGCCAGTTGCGGGCGCATCGCGCCAGGACCGGCAAACTCCGCCGGATCTCATGTTGGTCAGCGGCGGCCACTAAACCGCGCCACGTTCTCTTTAGCTCTCAGCTCAATCTGGGTATCGGGTCAGCCACAATATGGCCAGCCGAGGATTGACGTTATATCGCTATAACGTTAAAGTGATGGGGTTCGTGTAAAGCACCGGAGACTGAAGCCATGAGTGAAACTCCCAAGCGGTCAACAATTTATTTTGATTCAGAATTACACCGGGCGTTGCGCGTTAAAGCCGCACATACCCAAAGATCAGTATCGGAATTAGTCAATGATGCCGTTCGCCTGACCCTGATAGAAGATCAGGAAGATCTGGCTGCCTTTGAGGAGCGCGGAAACGAGACCACCATCAGCTATGAGGCGCTGCTTAATGACTTGAAAGCGAATGGCAAGCTATAGTCTTCAATTCAGGAAATCTGTAGCCGTAGACCTGCGGTCAATTGCAAATGAGGATGTGGCCGGAATACTGCAGCGTATCGAGTTACTGGCCCTGGAGCCCAGGCCTGCGGGCAGTGAGAAACTGTCAGCCCAGAGTAAGTACCGTATTCGACAGGGCATCTATCGAATCATCTATGAAATTAGGGACAGCGAACTTGTGGTGCTGATTGTTAAGCCAGGTCATAGAAAAAACAGCTATGAAAGCCGCTAAAAACCTATCGATGGGCTTCTGAAGACACATGCAGCGACTTTTTCTTCTCTTGCTTATATCTATGCCTGCGTACGCCAAGGCGGCCTGCCCCGACCTGTCCACCTACTATCCAGGCAACCAGCCGGACTGGTCGGGCCTGGAACAGCAACTTGCGCCGCTGTTAGCTGAGTGTCTCGAAAGCTCGGAGTTTTTCGCCCTGCATGGCGCCGCACAGCTCAATAGCGGGCAACTGGCAGCAGCCCTGGAATCCCTGGAGCGCGCTCTTTTAATCGAACCGGATAATGGCGCCGCCCGCATCGACTATGCCCAGGCTCTATATGAACAGGGGCAGCTGTTCACCGCGCTGGAAATTAACGCGCAGTTGCTAACGCGTACCGACCTGCCGCCCAATCTTCAGCCGTTGTTGGCAAGCCGCCAGCAAAGCTGGCAGGCGCTGACCCGGGAAACCGTCTACCAGCTCGATGTGCTGGCCGGCTATGACGACAATTTAAATGGCGGCCTGGACTCCGGCCAGGTCACGCTTACCTTGTCCGGCAACCCGGTGCCATTGGAGCTGAACCCGGAATTTCGGCCTATCGGCGGGCCTTATCTCAATAGCCGGTTGGCGTTTCGTCATAGCCGCCTGACGCCGGAGTCCCAGCACAACTGGACGGCGGAAGTGCGGAGTCGTCTAAGCGAAGAACAGGAATCGGATTTGTTGCAGGTAGCTACCTTCTATAGTTTCCTGCGGCCCAATCGTGGTCGCAGCTGGCAATTGAATGCGGGGATGAATCACCTTTTCTTCGGTGGCGCCGCCCTGTTTTCCGGAACCGGCATCAATGCCCGCTATCGGCCGGACAGCAAGCTGCGGTGCAAGCCCGACTATGGTCTCGCTTTCCAGCATCAGCTATTTCACCAACAAAGCCGGCTCAACGGTCTCGAAAGCAAATTCGCCGTGGGCTTTAACTGTCCCCTCGCCAGCGCCAGCAACAACGGCAGCCAGCAACTGCGGGTAGAATTCGGCCTGCTGCATAACTCGGAACTGAAAAGCGGGCGCCTTGGTGACGACAGGCAGGGCTGGCAGATTAACCTGGACTGGCAGCTACTGCTGCCCCGGGGTGTGCTTCACGCCCAATTTAATCACACCCGCCTCGACGATGACGAGGGCTACAGCGCACTGGTGGCCAATGGTGAGGAGCGGGTAGCAAAACGCAACTTTTTCCTGCTGCAATACCGCCAGCCTCTGCGATTTTTAGGCTACGACACCAGCCTGCTGCTAAATCTTTACCATCAGCGCCAGCGCAGCAATATTGAATTGTTTAGCAGCACCGATACCAGCGCTGAAATAGGCATTAGTTGGGCGTTCTGAAGCGGGCGCTCTCGATAGCAGGCGTTGGCTCCTGAATCTGACCCTATAGCGGACAAATGACACGCATTTGTCGCTGTAATTCTCATTTAGGAGAACTATTTACAGTTAATCCTACATAAATGTTGTTTTAATATTTCAGAGAATGTAACATTCCGCCGATATCTGCTAGACGGCGCCGCTGTGCGTGTGCCAAAAGCTTGATGTAAACAGAATTTTCGGGGGATCCCACTTGCGTGTGACGTCAGTCACAAGCTAAGAGAGAAAGCTTGATTACACTCGTTGCACCGATGATGGGATGAAATGCCAGGCGCTGGTCTGTCCTCATCGGATACAATAAATTGAAATCGATTTCAAGGAGCACGGAATGGCTATAACAGCTGCAACACGTAAGAGTATTATTCAACTGGTAGTTACAGCGAATAACGCTGCACCAGGTACCACATTATTGAGCACATTGGTTGCCCTATCTGAAGGGGGAGCTTCGCTTACAAGTATCGCAGCCACTCTCACAGCTAGTAGCACATTCACTAGCACCTATCCTGCTTTCCAAACATCTACTGAATTTGCCACTGAATTCCTTGGCAACCTGGTGCCGCAAGCATCTGCAGCGGCTCTAGCAGAAGGCATAACCGTAATTGAAGGCTTGTTAAATGGCGGCTCTACCAGGGCAGATGTGGTGCTGCAAGCATCGACTTTTCTTGCTGGCCTCTCTGAAACGCATGTAAGCTTTGGTACATCAGCCGCAAATTTCAACAACAAAGTTGAAGTGGCTACCCATCACACTCTTACTCTGGAACTGGATACGGGTATGGTTACAGCCCTTTCCGGTGTCACCAGCGATGATGCGACTGTAACTACAGCTCAGGGCACACTTGGTGGTGCAACGACTGTAGCTAACACTGCTGCCACTGCAGCTATTGCCGCGGCTGATGCCGCAATTGCAACTGCTACGACAGATGATGCTGCCTATGCTGCGGCCAAAACTGCTTCTGCCGCAGCCGCTGCTACTGCAGCGCTGACTGATGCCACCGCACTTGCTGTAGTCAGTGCTGCGTCAACTGCTGCCGCTGCCGCTGCTGTTACAGCTTCTACCGCTGCCGATGCCGCCGTGGTTACTGCACAAACTGCTTATACTGCCGCTATTGCCGGTAGTGATCCAGTTGCTGTTAGTACTGCAAATGGCACTCTGCTAATCAATCAAGCTACGGCTGCTACTGCGACTGCTGCCGTTACTACAACTGCCGCTACTGCTGCTACCGATCTGGCTGCAACTACAGCTGCTGTTGCCGCTGATACTGCCGCCGCCACAGCCGCCACCGCACTAACAACGGCTACTACAGCTATTCTTGCCTCTGGCGCCGCAGATGATGTCTCTGCTGCTGCTGCCGTTACAGCTGCTGCTGCCTCCGTTACAGCTGCTGCTGCCACTGCAAGT
>PCCP01000104.1 GCA_002731775.1 Gammaproteobacteria bacterium | reverse complement strand
GTGGCTACATGAGAGGGAGTTCACATTCAGGTATTTTGTAAGTGCTTGATATGATGGTGCCCAGGGGCGGAATCGAACCACCGACACGAGGATTTTCAGTCCTCTGCTCTACCGACTGAGCTACCTGGGCATAACTTGATACGCAATTTCGCTGAGAATTCTGAGGGTTTTGGCAATGCTTCGCATTGCTCCTCTGCTCATCCCAGCCAGCAATCAAAGATTGCTGTCGTTCCGACGGCGCACGAAGCTGACGCTTCCGAACCGCTTGTCTCCACCCAACTGAGCTACCTGGGCATTTTGAGCTGCTGCGCTCTTGAAGTCTTCGTTAAAGCCCAATATCTCTCTCGGTCACTTACTCAAGTAAGCTCCTTCTCTCGAATTGGTCTTTACCTCGTCTTCACTTCGCTCGCGACGCTCAAAATCCATGAGGGCGCATGAAAACGCCAGCTTGCGCGAGGCGCGTATTAAATAGAATCTCTGCTTTTTAGTCAAGCTGGCGATTGAATTTACTCGTCGGGGGGCACGTAGCCTTCAGCATGATGAAACTCTTCGTTGTTTAGAAATTTATTCATCTGTATTTGTAGGTATTTTCTGTCATCGGCGGAGGCCATGCTGAGCTGTTTTTCGTTGATCAGCATGGTTTGCTGGGTTTGCCATTCGTTCCAGGCTCGCTGGGATACGGTTTCATAGATTTCCTGACCCTTGGGGCCGGGATAGGGCAGCACGGGCAGGCCCGGTAGTTCCTTGTCGTATTTTTTACAATGCACCATGCGTGACATGTGGATTCCTCATTTGCGTATCGATATCTCTGCTTTCAGGCCCGACAGTCGTCAGCGCCTGTAATTGTTTTGTTCAGATGCTCTGAGCCAGAGTAGACAGAAGTTTCCTAACCGGGGCCGCCAGCCCAATTTCCCTTGAGCTGGTTTTTCCAGAAGAATTTAATGGATACCACAGCCAGCTTTGGGAATCCATTACTGCGCCGGTTTTTTCCCGGGCATACAGGTGAACCGGGATGATTTCGAGGTGAAAGTGGGTGAAGCTATGGCGGATTTTGGTGAGTTCCCGCTTAGCTTCGAGTTCCAGGCCTGGATACTGCAAATCGATTACGGCCTTCGGGTCCGCGGCCTCTGGCAGACTCCAGAGTGACCCCCAGATGCCGTTTGGCGGACGTTTCTCGAGCAATACTTCGCCGGCGTCGTTCTGCAGGATGAACATGGCGACGGACTTAACTGGTAGCGCTTTTCTGGGTTTCTTGCCAGGGATAGATGCGGTCAAGTTGTGGCTGCGAGCTGCGCAATTTTCATACAGAGGACATTCCTCACAAATCGGTTTTGATCTCGTGCAGACGGTGGCGCCGAGATCCATCATCGCCTGGGTATAGCTGGCGATATCCCGTTCGGGTAGTTTCGATTCGGCCAGATCCCATAGTTGGCGATTGGTTTTAGCCTGCCCCGGCCAGCCTTCGATTTTGTGGAAGCGGGTCAATACCCGTTTTACATTAGCATCCAAAATGGGTGCTCTTGTGTTCAGGGCCAGAGCCAGGATAGCGCCGGCAGTGGATTTGCCGATACCAGGGAGTTCCATGAGTCCTTCCACACTACCGGGGAAATGTCCGTGCTGTTCTGCCACTACTGTCTTGGCGGCAGCGTGCAAATTTCTCGCCCTGGCGTAATAACCGAGCCCTGTCCACAGGTGCAGCACTTGGTCGGGTTTCGCTCTGGCCAGGTCAGTAACCGTGGGAAAGCGTTCCATGAAGCGGAGATAATAGGGAATAACCGTTTTGACCTGGGTTTGTTGCAGCATGATCTCGGAGATCCAGACGCGATACGGACTTGGGTCTTGCTGCCAGGGGAGATCGTGACGTCCCCTGCGGCTATACCAATCCAGCACTCTGTCGGCGAATGAAGTCACGCTTGAATTTAGTTCAGGATGGAGCGCAACAAGCCGCGGGCGCTGTCTTGTAACTGTTGCGGCACCTGATCGATGAGGCTGTCGACAGCGCGATTTCTGAGTTCGTTGGTGGCCATCTGAGTGAAGATTTCCCGGACCCGGGTGAAGTCAGGTCCACAGTACTGGCTGACTTGGTCGGACATGGCGGCTGCGCAGCTTACCGGCCACTGGACGTTGTGATAACGCTCGTTGATCTGGATGGTTTGCGGGGCCGGTTCACCGAGGACGGTAAATTGCATATCGAAGTCGAAGTTTTTCTCGGCCAGGTTAATGCCGCCGGTGCCGCTGATATCAAAATTATCCATGCGCAGCTTCAGCTGTTGATTGGCGGCAATGCCGTCCTCGAAGATCACCAAACCACCCAGTTCGCTAAACTGGATGACGTCGGGCCATTGCTGCACCGTATCCCCCCCTGGACTGAGGGCAGTGATGGCGGTAAATACTTGCTTAATCAGTCCGATGTCTACGGAGTTCTCGGTGACTGTGAAGGAAGTGGAGCCACTGAGACTCGCGAGCATCTCGTTGACGGTACTGCCACTGGCGCTGTAATTCACTTCCACATTGAGCTTGCCAGTGACGCTGTCGAGTTGTGCCACCATCGGTACTAACTCGACGATGTCGATTTCACTAATCACTAATTCAGTGGATAGTTCGGCTGCAGTGCCAGCACCATGCAGACGCAGGTTGCCTTGAACAGCCCCGCCGAAGATAGAGATGGCCTGGGTTTCAATATCCAGCTGGCCGCCTTCCAGATTGGTGAAGATATTGACGTCGCGAAACTCCAGGCTATCGGTGGTGATTGCCTGGATAGAAATGGCGCCGAGTACATTGACCCCAGTCAGTACATCCAGCGGCAAAGGCGTGTCGAGAGATCGATCTGTATCAGCGGTGCTGGCGAAAGCCGGTGGGGCCGCTTCGCTAGTTCCCTCGGTGTCTATTTGTGGGAGATCTGTCTCCGTAGATGCCATGAAGGGGGTGAGGTCGATGGAGTTAAGGATAATGTCATAACTGATGTTAGTGGGAGTGAACGCGGTAGCGAAGTGTACGCTGGCATCAGCCTGGAGTTCCGAAACGCCCATGGTAGCGGTGAAGCTGGGAATAGTTAATTGGTTTTGGTCGCCGCTAAAGTTCAAGGCGATAGCCACTTGTGGCGGTTTGGCAGCAGTACCGGCAGTGGTGAATTCTTCACTGGCAGCGATTACACCTAGCGTTTCCAGCAAGCCGACCAGATCAAATTCGTTGGACTGAAGTGCTCCATCTATGCGCGGCTCGTTGTCAAGACCGGTCAGTTGTACTTCGCCTTGAAGTAGCATGGGAGTGAGGTTGAAATTTATGTCGCTAATGCTGACCGTGCCACCGTTGATGTCGGCAACGATGTTGCTGCGAAATCCCATGGCCATGGGTTTCGTCATGCCATTGTTAAGGTAGTCGAAGGTGAGATTCAGATCGAATGGCCTGCCTTCAATATTTGTATCGCGGCTGTCCAGGTCAAGGTTACGGATACTTAACCTGGTGCCGGTGCTTAGATCCTGAATGTCGATGCTTGCATTGAAGATGCGGATACGTTGGAAAGAAGGCGTGACGATTTCATTATTGTTGTTGGCTTGCTGTGCTACAGCGGAATCAACGACGTCTTCGATAATTGATGCAGTACCTTGCTCATCGTCGATATCGTTTACCAGCGTTGGCTCCACATCCCAGATGTTATTGCCGTTAGCATCGGTATAGTAGTTGATGTGGAAATCGTCGGCACTGAGTTCCTGAATCAACAGTTGTCCGCGGAATAATTTACGGGTATCGACGCGTAGGGACACAGCCGAGGTTGAGGCCAGTTCCTGGGGGAAGGCCGGATTTTTCAGCCGCACATCATTGAGGGTAAGAGCCAGAGAAGGGAAAAAATTGATGTCGAGATCACCGGCTATAATAAGCTCATAGCCCAGAGTGGTGAGAGCGGATTCCTGTAGTGCTGACTTGTACTGGTTGTTATTAAGAAAAAAGGTGGCACCAACAATCAGCAGCACCAGAAACAGGGCGATGATACCGACAACTTTGAGGATCGTCTTCCACATGATCAATTGGTTCGATTTCGCAGGGTGGAATGCATGCTGCCTGTTCTAATTGTTAATAAATGACAACACTGCAAGGCAATAAGTTTACCGGAATGAGGGACTACATGCGAGGTGGACAGAGGGCTGGAGCTGATAAGACGGGGTATGGCATAGGAACTGGGAAGGATAAAGATAGAGGGGAGTTGGATGGACATCGATCAGATGCCTGCAATCAACACGGGTAGCTATTGACTTTCATTGAAGGGGAGCGGGCTCTATAATGCGCTCTTCATGGAAACACGCAGCGGGCACCTGATTTTACGGTGCCGGGCCGATTCAAAGGTATGTCATGACCGTTTCGTCAGCATCTACTGGTTCGAAGGACCGACAAGCCAGTGTAGAACGCAATACCCGGGAAACCCAGATCGCCGTCCACGTCAATCTCGACGGCAGCGGCCAGCTTGAGGTGGAAACGGGTCTGCCATTTTTCGATCATATGCTGGATCAGATTGCTCGCCACGGGCTGATTGATTTAAGTATCAAGGCAGTTGGCGATCTGGAGATCGATGCCCACCACACCGTGGAAGACATCGGTATTACACTGGGCCAGGCTGTTAACAAGGCGCTGGACAAGACCGGCATTCGTCGTTATGGCCACGCCTATGTGCCACTGGATGAGGCGCTCTCGAGAGTCGTGATCGATTTTTCCGGGCGCCCCGGTCTGGAATATCACGTGCAGTTTGTCAAAAGCACAGTTGGTTCCTTCGATGTGGATCTGTTCCACGAATTCTTTCAGGGCTTCAGCAACCACGCCCTGGTAACCCTGCATATCGACAATCTGCGTGGCAAGAATGCGCATCACCAGATTGAGACTATATTTAAGGCCTTCGGCAGGGCTGTGAGAATGGCGGTGGAGCTTGATCCGAGATCGGCAGGCGTCGTTCCCTCGACGAAAGGTTCGCTTTAATTCTCGCTCTAAGAGCTTTTATCACGACACTTTGTTGCAGAATTTCCGCAAATGAACAAAATTGCAGTCATCGATTACGGCATGGGTAATCTCCATTCTGTTGCCAAGGCAGTGGAGTATGTCGGTCGTGAGTTGGGTGAAGACATCGATGTTGTCGTCACCGAGGATGCGGCGAAGATTGCCGCAGCCGATCGGGTAATATTTCCTGGTGTTGGCGCCATTCGTGATTGCATGGCAGAGATTAATCGGCTCAACGTCGGACAGATTGTTGCCGATGCGATGAAGTCCAAACCGGTGTTGGCCATTTGTGTTGGCATGCAGGCATTGATGACTCACAGTGAAGAAAATGGCGGCGTCGATTGCCTCGATTTTATGCACGGTGACGTGCGCTACTTCGGCAACGATTTACGAGACGAAAGCGGCGGGCGGTTAAAAGTTCCTCACATGGGCTGGAATCGGGTAAAGCAGACCAGATCCCATCCCCTGTGGAGGGACGTGCCGGATAACAGTCGCTTCTATTTTGTCCACAGCTACTATGTTCAAACCGAAAAACAGGAAATAGTGACAGGTGTCACTGATTATAGCGCCGAGATCGTCGCCGCGCTCGCAGATGATAATATTTTCGCTACACAGTTCCACCCAGAGAAAAGTCAGGCCGTCGGGCTTACCCTGTTGAGAAATTTTTTGCAATGGGATGGAGCTACGTAAATGTCTCTAAATGAAATGGCCCAATGTTAGTTATTCCCGCAATCGATTTGAAAGATGGCCAGTGTGTGCGTTTACGCCAGGGACGCATGGAGGACTCTACCGTATTTTCCGATGACCCGGTGCAGATGGCGGGCAAGTGGGTTTCCAAGGGAGCGAGGCGCTTACACGTCGTGGACTTAAACGGTGCCTTTGCCGGCACACCGGTAAACGGAGAAATCGTCAAGGCGATTGCCAGGGCCTATCCGTCCTTGCCTATACAAATAGGTGGAGGTATACGGGATTTTGATAGCGTGCAGTTCTATATCGATGCCGGCGTCAGCTACGTGATTATCGGTACCCAGGCGGTGAAGCAACCCGAATTTGTAGAAGCAGCTTGCGCTGCCTTCCCCGGTAAGGTGATCGTCGGTCTCGATGCGGTGGATGGCAAAGTCGCCACCGAAGGCTGGGCCGATGTCTCCGAATTGACGGCCATTGAGCTGGCAAGGCAGTTTTCGGACTACGCGGTGACGGCAATCGTCTACACTGATATTTCCCGCGACGGCATGATGAACGGGGTAAATATCGAAGCTACCGTCGAGCTTGCCGAGAAGTCTTCCATTCCAATCATCGCCTCCGGTGGAATCGCCAGGCTGGGGGATATTGTGGATCTGAAGGCGGTGTCGAATACCGCGACGGGTGCAGGAATCCTGGGGGCGATAACCGGTCGTGCTATCTACGAAGGCAAGCTCGATCTCACCGAGGCGCAAGACTATTGCGATGGTAGCGACTAGTCATGGCCCTGGCCAAGCGCATAATTCCCTGCCTCGATTGCGACAATGGTCGTGTTGTCAAAGGCGTTAAATTCGTCAACATCAGGGATGCCGGTGATTCGGTGGAGGTGGCGAAGCGCTACTGCGATGCCGGTGCCGATGAGATCACGTTTCTGGATATCAGCGCCAGCCACGAAGGCCGAGACACAACGATTCACACCGTCAAAGCGATTGCCGGCGAAGTGTTTATTCCCCTGACCGTGGGTGGTGGTATTCGTAACCTGGAAGATATTCGCACCATGCTCAATGCCGGTGCGGATAAGGTCGCGATCAATACCGCGGCGGTGGAGAATCCTGAATTCGTGCGTGCAGCAGCACAGCGATTCGGCTCGCAGTGCATCGTCGTTGCAGTGGATGCGAAACAGGTATCCGCGGAGGGCGAGCCACTGAAGTGGGAAATCTTCACCCATGGTGGCCGCAACCCCACCGGTATCGACGCCATCGAATGGATCGAGCGCATGGTTGAATCTGGCGCCGGCGAAATTCTCTTAACCAGCATGGATCGCGACGGTACTAAAGCAGGATTCGATCTCGCACTTAACAAGGCGGCGAGCAACGCCGTGCAGGTGCCAATTATCGCCTCCGGCGGTGTTGGCACACTGCAGCATCTGGTTGAAGGGGTCTTGGAGGGTGAAGCCGATGCGGTCCTGGCGGCGAGCATCTTTCATTTTCAGGAATTTACCATTGAGCAGGCCAAATCCTATATGGCGGCCAGAGGTATCGAGGTGCGCCTCACCTGAGTCTCTTTTGCCAAAACCAATAAAACTTGTCCTAATTTTCGCGCTGCGCAAACGAGCCGGAAGTTCTCGGCGCTCGTGGCGGCTTGAACGCGTTAATTCCCTTCAGCACATTCAGCGCTTCGTTAAGCGGATAATCATTTACCAACACTTCTTCGGCCGAGATTAATGCCGCTGCCATGTCATCGCTTTGTTCTTCCTCACCGTTGCCATTGCTAAGATGACCGCGCAGGTCCGACTCATTGTATTGAGTGACCCGGGTTGAGCGACGGGTGACGAAGGCTTCATCGACAATGATATCGGGCTCGATGCCCTGGGCCTGGATGGAGCGCCCACTCGGGGTGTAATAGAGCGACGTGGTTAATTTTATTGCTCGTTTTTCGGCCAGTGGTAGCACAGTTTGTACCGAACCCTTGCCGAAACTACGGGTGCCCATGATGATGGCGCGGCCATGATCCTGCAAGGCACCGGCGACAATTTCCGATGCGGATGCGGAGCCATTATTAATCAGAACCACTAGCGGCACATCGCCGGCTACATTTTTTCGTGTGGCGGAAAATTCCATACCGACATCTTCCAGCCGACCCTTGGTGTAAACAATACGGCCCTCACTGATGAAGGAATCGACGACATGGACAGATGCCTGCAGGACGCCACCGGGATTGTTGCGTAGATCCAGTATGATGCCGTTGAGCTCACCATGTTTTTCGAATAATTCCTCGATCTCTGCTTCCAGATCATCGCCGGTGTTCACCCGGAATTGGGAGATACGGATATAGGCATAACCCGGTATCAGAATTCTGCTACGGACGCTAGCCAGGGCGATTACCTCGCGGGTGATGGTGAGGTCGAAGGGCTCTTGCCCTTCTCGCGCTATGGTCACGGTCACATCGGTACCGGGTTCTCCACGCATCATCTGCGCGGCCTCTTCGGGCAGCATCTCACGCAAGGGCTTGTTGTCTACTTGTATGATTAGATCGCCAGCTTTAATACCGGCACGGTCAGCAGGGGAGTCATCGATGGGGCTGATTACGCGGATGTAGCCGTTTTCACGGCCCACTTCTACACCGAGCCCACCGAACTCACCCGTGGTGGATTCCTGTAGAAAATCATAGTCATCATCGGCCATATACGCAGAATGAGGATCGAGACCTGCGAGCATGCCGCGAATGGCATTTTCCAACAGGGTTTTGTCATCGATTTCTTCCACATAGGACAGGCGGATACGCTCGAGCGCCTCGGTAAACATACGCACCTCGTCCAGAGGTAAAGGCGCGGGGCTGTCCTGAGCACCAGCGCTGAGTGGAGCAAGCAGGGCCGCTGCGAAAGCTAGCGCCGGGAGGCTGCGCCGGAAGGATCGGAAGAAAGTCATAGTCTGGTCCTGATGTAAACCTGCGTTCGCAATATTGCTAGTGTTTCAGTTTAGCGGGGAATAGGCAACACCCCGCGTTCTGCATGTTTGTTTCTGATGGCCCTGGTATTTCCGGGTTTAGCGACGGTATACAGGGTTCACAGCACAAGACCGGCCGAGAGCGGGAAAGGTTCGAATTATCTTTGCAGCCAGATCGACGGATTCTGGGCAATACCATGGTAGCGGATCTCAAAGTAGATACCGACGCTGCGGTCTCCCCTGGCACCAGAGCTTGCGAGTACCTCACCCGCATTCACCCAGTCACCCACCGTTTTCGAGAGGGCCTGATTGGCGCCATAGAGACTCATATAACCATCTCCATGATCGACGATCACCAACAGCCCCAATCCCCGCAGCCAATCGGAAAAAACGATTCGGCCTGAATGCACCGCCTGCACCGGGGTTCCCTCTGCAACACCAATGGTGATGCCCTGGCGAATCAGGGCGCCCTCTCCGTAGCGGGATCCAAACTGATTGATAACAGGACCGTCGGCCGGCGACGACAGCTTGCCACGTTGGTCGATGAAGGGGGCCAGATTTGCTACCGACTGTACCCGCGCCATCGCCTCGGCAATTTGCTTTAACAGGGCCTCGAGTTCAGCCTGATTGATTTCTAGTTGTTCGAGTTCGCCACTGCGTGAGCTGATGCTCGCTGTGAGTTCGGACACTGCCTGTTCTCGCCGGGTCCTGGCTGCATTGAGTGTCAACAGCTTCTGCTCGAGTTCAGATTGCTGATTTGCAAAGCCCAGAAGTCTGAATTCGAGTTCAATGCTGGCCTTACTAATGTCAGCCAGCGTATTCTGAAAGGCCTCGATTTTCTCGATCCGGGATTCGGCAAACAGGCGATGATAGTGAAACAGGCGTGCACTGCGGGACAGGTCTTGTGGATTCAGCAGCAGCTTGAGTGCGCTGCGCTCATCAACCATGTAGGCGGCGCGAATGGATTCGGCGAGGAGTACACTGTGCTGTCTTCTCTGATTCTCCAACCGATCGATTCGGCGGTGTAGCAGCTCGAGTTCAGACCCAGTTTCGCCGAGGAGACGTTGAGCCGCCGCGGCAGATTGAGCGACTGCCGCGATGTCTTTCTCGGCGTCACGCAGATTTTTTTCTTCCACGCTGTGGCGAGCATTAGCGTTGCTTAGCCAAGTTTGAATGTCAATGATCGCGGCAGTCACGGTTGCCAAATCCGCTTCCGCCTGCTCGATATTCTCGGCCGTTTCCACCGCAGTTGAGGCAGAAAAGAAGAGAGTAAAGAGCAAACAGAGGAGGAAAAGCTTGCCGAAGTTTATTGGCAGCAGCAACGACGCTGCTCGCGCTGGCGTAGCGTTTATTACCGGCACTTGGTAGCAGAGCGGGGCAGGCTCAAAACTAATTACTCGCACGTGGTTCCTCAGCCGCGCCGGTTTTTGGAACCGCATCTCCCATTAATATCTTCCCGGTCATCTCGGTTGGAATCGGCATGTCCAGGAGGGAGAGTAGGGTAGGTGCAATGTCAGACAAGCAGCCCTCACTGAGGAATTGCCGGCCGCTGTCGCCAACATATACCAGCGGTACCGGGCCATTGGTGTGAGAAGTGAGGGGCTGTCCGCTATCGGCATCCAGCATCTGCTCCACGTTGCCATGATCGGCGGTGATGAGAAGCTCTCCGTGCATCGCTTCGATGGCGTCGACGATGCGAGCTAAACATTGATCGATGGCTTCCACCGCCTTCACTGCCGCATCGAAGTTACCGGTATGGCCTACCATGTCACCGTTGGCGTAGTTGCAAATAATGGCATCGTAATTGCCAGCATAAATGGCATCTACCAGTCGATCAGTGACCTCGAAGGCAGACATCTCCGGTTTTAGATCATAGGTTTTGACCTGGGGTGAAGGGATTAGCACACGATCTTCGCCGGCGAAGGGTTCTTCGCGACCGCCGTCGAAGAAGAAGGTTACATGGGCGTATTTTTCTGTCTCCGCAATGCGCAGTTGAGTCTTGCCTTGTGCGGACAGATACTCGCCCAGCACATTGGATAAAACTTGTGGTGGGTAGGCGCAGGGTGTGTCGATGTTGGCAGCGTATTGCGTGAGCATGATGAAGTCGCCCAAGGCAGGCCTCGCCACTCGTTCGAAACCATCGAAGTCATCATCGACGAAGGCTCGGCTAAGCTCTCGAGCTCGGTCAGCGCGAAAATTCATAAAGATGACGACATCGTCGTCATTAACTCTCGCCGAGACCGCGCCAGCTTCCCCTACCAGGGTAGCCTGCACAAATTCATCGCCTTCTTCTCGGGCATAGGCAGCATCCAGTGCTGCATTGACATTGTCATAGCTAAATTCTGCCTTGGCCTCGGTCACTAACTCGTAAGCTGGTTGTACCCGGTCCCAGCGATTGTCCCTATCCATGGCATAGAAACGCCCGCAGATGGAGGCGACTCGACCAATGCCTGCGCTTTTTAAAAACTGATCTGCCTTTGCCAGTGAAGGTAGCGCACTGCGCGGAGGCGTGTCACGACCATCGAGAAAGGCATGCAGGTAGACTTTGTCGGCGCCTTTCATTACTGCGAGTTCCAGCAGCGCCATGATCTGGTTTTCATGACTATGGATTCCACCTGGGGAGAGCAGACCGAAGACGTGAAGGGCGCTATTGTTATTGATGGTTTTTTCTACGCCAGCGCACAGCACTGAATTTTCGAAGAAGCCGCCATCGTCGATATTCTGGTCAATACGGGTGAGACTCTGGTGGACCACGCGGCCAGCACCAAGATTCATATGACCTACCTCGGAATTGCCCATTTGCTCTGCTGGCAAGCCCACGGCCTTGCCAGATGTGCGGATCAGGGTATGGGGGCGATTGGCCCAGAGTGCGTCCCAGGTAGGGCTCCTGGCTGCGTCAATGGCGTTGCTGTCGGTTTGTTCGCGATGGCCCCAGCCATCGAGTATTAACAGAAGAGCAGTTTTCTTGGTGGTCATTGGCGCCGCTATTCCCGGGTCCAGGTGGGCTAAAATGGTGGGCGTATTATCCTGGAAAGCGGGGTTTTAAGCGAGGGACATCGGCGCTATGGTCCATGAATAAACGCTCCCGAGCTGCTGCCGCTTCTTTACCCCCGCTCAGACGTGTATACTGCTTCCCTTTTTAAGCAGACACTCTGACCAGCCCATTGTCAGGCCGCAAGAATCCCGGAAAGACTTAAGCAACCATGGCACAATTTATTGAGTTTCTTGGCAACCACCTGGTGCTTTCCGGCATGTGGCTGGTAGCGCTGGCGGCGATCATTTTTTATCATGTTCGTACCGGCAGCAAGGCGATAGGACCACAGCAGGCAGTGGCGCTGATAAATAGAAGAGACGCCGTGATCGTCGATATTCGGGAGAAAAAAGAATTTGATAGTGGGCATATTGTGGATTCCATTCATATCCCCCTGGCGAAATTGAAACAACGGCTTACAGAGCTCAAAAAACACACCGAAAAACCGGTGGTGGTGGTGTGTAAACTGGGTCAGCAATCAGGTGAAGCGGCAAAAACTCTGCAGGAAGCCGGTCATGTCGAAGTGTACAAATTATCCGGCGGCTTGGCCGAGTGGAAGGCGCAAACAATGCCCCTTGTGTATAAATAGAGAGATTATAAGTAGAGAGTTTACAAATAAAGAGTCTATAAATAGAGAATTTGCTAAGAAAGGGCGTGTAAATTGAAAGCTGATCAATAGAGGCTCGAATATCGAGGCCCAAAGCATCTATCTAAAAAATCAGCTATTCACCGGTAACAATTCATTGACTACAACGCAAACAGTTCGTAACAAACAGGAATTAAAATGGCAGATAACGAAGAAAACAACGAAAGCGAAGAAACCAGTGAGATAGCCACCTCGCCCGACGCAGCCGAGCAGGCGCCAGGCGCGCAGTTTGCCCTGCAGCGCATCTATCTAAAGGATTCCTCATTCGAGTCCCCACGCAGCCCCGTGGTTTTTCAGGGCAACTGGGAGCCGAAGATCCATTTCGACATCAAGACTCGCAGCTCCAAGGTGCAGGACGACATCTATGAAGTGGTACTGGTGCTTACCGCCGAAGCCAAGCTGGATGATCAATCGGCATTTCTGGTTGAGGTACACCAGGCCGGTATATTCTCTTGCAAGGATTTCGATGAGGCCCAAATGGAGCAGGTGCTGTCCACGGTCTGTCCCAATATACTGTTTCCCTATGCCAGGGAAGCCATCGATTCCCTGGTCATCAAGGGCAGTTTTCCTGCATTGATGCTGGCCCCGATCAATTTCGATGCCCTATATGCCCAACAAAAACAAGCCCAGGCGGAGCAGGCGGCAACCGGCGAAAACGGCGCTGACGCCGCAGCGGATGAAGCGGCGTCTGCAACCACCCAATAATTATTGGTTACTGGTTACGAAGCCTAGCTGACGCCAGGCTTCGTAAACCACCACGGCCGCGGCGTTGGATAAATTAAGGCTGCGACTGTGCGCCTGCATCGGGATTCTCAGAATCTGATCATTTCCCAGCTGTTGTTTTAGCGAGTCAGGTAATCCGCGGGTCTCGGAACCAAAAATCAAGAAGTCGTCGTCCTCGAATATCGCCTCGTGGTACCGGCGTACGCCCTTCTTGCTGATACCGAATAGGCGCTTATTAGCATGCGCTTCAATGAATTCGGCGAAGCCCTCATAAACCGAAATACCGGCATATTCGTGATAGTCCAGCCCTGCCCGACGCATGCGCTTATCATCCAACTCGAAGCCAAATGGCTTGATCAGGTGTAGAGGCGAGCCGGTATTGGCGGCTAATCGAATGATATTTCCGGTATTGGGGGGAATTTCTGGCTCGAAGAGCACAATGTTGATCAAAATCTAACCATTTTTCGTCGCAAGCCTCTATTTTTAGTCACTGTTTATCGCCCTTAGGTCATTTTAGCCGAAAATTGCAGCTTCCATTTGGTACCGGCTTTCCTCGACTGATATGCGGCCTCATCCTAATGCTCAATCCTGCTCTAATGTGCCCAACTCCTTGATCTTGCGCGTCAAGGTATTGCGACCCCAGCCTAGCAGGGCAGCCGCGTCGCGGCGTCGGCCAGCCGTGTGCTTGAGAGCGATATCGATCATGGTCCGTTCGAACATCGGTGTTGCCTGATCAAGAATGCCGGTATTGCCCAGGCTTAGCTGCTGGTCCGCCCATTCCTGCAGGCCTACCGTCCAATTGCCGCTGCCGCTGCTGGCTTCTTGCGCCGAAAACTCCGGTGGCAGGTCGGCCAGATGCACTTCACGGCTCGATGCCATCACCGTGACCCAGCGACAAAAATTTTCCAGCTGGCGCACATTACCGGGCCAGCTCAACCCAGTCAGATATTGCTCGGTTTCTGGGCGGAGCGTCTTAGGTTCCACGTCTAATTCTTTTGCGGCGAGGTTGAGGAAATGACTGATCAGCAATGGAATATCTTCTCGCCGATCACTCAGGCGCGGGATATGAATGCGGATGACATTGAGACGGTGAAACAGGTCTTCACGGAATCGGTGTGCGTCCACCAACTGCTCTAGGTTCTGGTGGGTGGCGGCGATAATGCGTACGTCTACCTTGAGGGAGGTGTGACCCCCTACTCTATAGAACTCTCCATCGGAAAGTACGCGCAGTAATCGGGTCTGGGTGTCCGCGGGCATATCGCCAATCTCGTCCAGAAACAGGGTGCCACCATTAGCCTGTTCGAATCTGCCAATACGTTGATGGGAGGCGCCGGTGAATGCACCCTTCTCGTGTCCGAACAGTTCTGATTCGATCAGCTCTTTGGGAATAGCGGCGACGTTCAGGGGTATGAAGGGCATATCCTGACGTGGGCTGTGTTGATGCAGGGCAAGGGCAACTAGCTCCTTACCGGTGCCGGATTCACCATTGATCAGTACCGAGATGTTGGATTGGGACAGGCGGCCGATGGCGCGAAATACCTCTTGCATCGCCGGCGCTTCGCCGATTATTTCCTGGCTGGGCACGACCTCCTTGTTGCTGCCGGATTCGACACCCTGTTCACGGGCATGAGCCAGTGCGCGTTGGGTCATGGCGACTGCCTCTTCGATATCGAAGGGTTTGGGTAAGTATTCGAAGGCGCCACGGCTGTACGAAGAGACGGCGCTATCTAGGTCGGAATGGGCGGTCATGATGATCACGGGCAGTTGCGGGTGTGTGTCCTGAATAGTCGAGAGCAGATCGAGACCGCTAATGCCAGGCATTCGAATATCGCTGATGATTGCATCCGGTGTTTCCTGTGCGAGTCGATGTAACAGCTCGTCACCATTTTGAAAAGTCAGCGTACTAAGGCCGGCCTTGTTCAAAGACTTCTCAAGCACCCAACGAATGGCTTTATCGTCATCCAGTATCCAGACTGTATCTTGTGCGTTCATTTATTTACCATTCCTGCAAATTCAATTACTAAAAATAAGGTAGATTCGGATCTCTAATGGCCGAGGTTTGAATCACTAACCGGGAGCACCACCTTGAAACAAGTCACACCAGGCCTGCATATACATTCGATCATGCCCTTATGCTGACTAATGATGCCATGGGCGATGGAAAGGCCTAAACCGGTACCGTCTGCACGCCCGCTTATCATTGGATAAAAGATAGTGTCGATGATTTCTGAGTCTACACCCGGCCCATTGTCGATAATTTTTATACTGGCGGCGAGGCGATGAAAACTGGAACCAATAGTGGCATTGCGAATGATTCTGGTGCGCAAATAGATTCTCCCCAGATCATGGTTCACCACCGGACTGGTCAGGGATTGCATCGCATTGCGGACAATGTTCAACATGGCCTGGATCAACTGCTCGGCGTCAGCGTGTAGCGGTGGAATACTGGGGTCGTAATCGGTAATCAGCCGGATGCTTTTACCGACGATCTCTGCTTCGACGAGGTTTCTGACACGCTCCAGCACTTCGTGAATATTGATATCTTTTAACTCCGGCGGATGCCTGGAGTCGACCAGGCGGTCAACCAGTTTGTGTAGTCGATCGGCCTCCTCAATGATCACGTTGGTATACTCTCTCAGTTCAGCTGTGGGCAATTCCTGGGACAGCAGCTGGGCAGCCCCGCGAATGCCCCCAAGCGGATTTTTGATTTCGTGGGCCAGACCACGCACCAGTTCCACGGCGGTGGCATGCGCCGAACTCAGGTTTTGTTCACGGCTGATACGATTGACGTGTTCCAGTGAATTCAACTCCAGTAGTGCCTGGATCTGTCCATTTTCCTCGAAAGTGTTGATGCTGTAGTCCACGGTAATGACCTTGCCATGGCTTAATAGAAATTCTGCCTTGCGCCGGGTAAAACTGCTATGGCTTGCAAGCGCTGCCTGCATCTCAGCAATATCTTCGGCCGCCTCGATAAAGACATCGGCAATAGACAGCTGCCTGGCTTTGCGGTCGCTTATTTCCAGCAAATTCTCTGCCGCCGGGTTGATGTAAAGTAGACTTAGCTCGTAATCCAGCAGCAACACCGAGATGTTGAGATTGTCCAGCAGACGTTTATGTACAGTATCCAGGGTCACCTTAGGGCTCAGTTATTGTCTGATTAAGTTCAAGACCTGGTGGCTAGCCGTACTTGGTCTTTGGGATTGTTGCGTAGCCTCGCCGGCGCTGGTAGTTCCTATGCAATTAGCAAACCAACAATGGTAGCGCGGCGCGTGGGGCTCCTGCTGTTGATTATTCGGTGAATTTGAGCCAGGAACGGCCGCAATTCGAGACGGTTTGGTGAAACTATGCACCAATATAGTGCATAACGCAAGACGACTTCGATGCTCTTGGGCTGTTACAGGTGAGCGAAAGACACTGGTATTTGCTCGAGGCTTTCTTCGAGTGCAACCGCCGGCAACTGGCAGCGTCTGCGCAAAAAGGAAATTACAAGACAAAAAACCCGGGGAGTTGCTACCCGGGTTGGTTTGGAGACTTATTTACCCACCCAGCTGCTGGCGGTTTTAAGCCAGCGCTTCCTTGGAGCTCTTTATGATCACGGCCGCGACCTTGTAAGGGTCGGCGTTTGATGCGGTGCGACGATCTTCCAGGCGGCCTTTCCAGCCATCTTGCACGGTAGTAACGGGGATGCGGATGGAGGCGCCACGATCGGAGACGGCGTAGCTGAACATATCGATCGACTGGGTTTCGTGTTCACCGGTGAGGCGCTGGTCATTGTCGGCGCCATACACGTGGATGTGGCGGTCGATGTTTTTACCGAAGTGTTCACAGATTCTGGTGAAAACAGATTCGTCACCTAGATCACGCATGGCGCCATTGGAGAAGTTTGCGTGCATGCCGGAACCATTCCAGTCCAGGTGTCTGCCCAGTGGCTTGGGTTCGTAGTTAATGCTGAAGCCATAGCGCTCGGCCGTGCGTTCTAACAGGTAGCGGGCTATCCAGACTTCATCACCTGCTTGTTTGGCGCCCTTGGCAAACACCTGAAATTCCCACTGCCCTGCCGCAACTTCCGCGTTGATTCCCTCGATATTGACCCCGGCCTCGAGACACAGGTCCAGATGGTCTTCGACGCAGTCTCTGCCGTAGGCATTACCGGCGCCGACGGAACAATAATAAGGACCCTGGGGGCCAGGATATCCGCCTGGAGGAAAACCTGGTGGCAAATTAGTCTTGAGATCCCAAAGAAAATATTCCTGCTCGAAACCAAACCAGAAATCTTCATCATCATCATCGATGGTGGCACGACCGTTGGACTCATGTGGGGAGCCATCGGCGTTCATTACCTCGCACATTACCAGGTAGGCACTGGCACGATCTGGGTCGGGGTATATGGCCACTGGCTTCAACAGACAGTCGGAGTCGCCACCCGAGGCTTGCTCGGTCGAGCTGCCGTCAAAGTTCCACATCGGGCATTCTTCCACGGTGCCACCGAAGTCGGTTCTTACTTGCGTCTTGCTGCGCAGACTTTGTGTTGGCTTGTATCCGTCCAGCCAGATATATTCCAGTTTAGATTTCATTTTCTGTGGTTCTCCTAAATCACTAATTTACATTGCGATGATGTTTAATCGATTCTCTAACTTCCGGTCTCGCCAAAATGCCCTAACAGCAGACGCTGCTCACGAAAGAGCCTATCTCCGGTTCCGCTCACGATTCACATGGCGAAGACGCGATTCGCCCAATTCTTCCTGGCTTGTCTTGTGCACTTCGGAAGGAGCAAAATATATGCCATTAAAAGGGTGGCTGCAAAGCCTGATTTTACGGTAGGCTTGCCGCTACAGAAATTAATCGCGCACTAATTGCGAGCGCAGGCAATATTACCGCACCATCAAAGTGCTTTTCCAGTGAAATACCCAGCAGATCAGCAAAATCCCCGCCTAAGGCGATTTTTCTGACTGGCACTCGAGCCCATTTCACTCCCACCTCAATTGAGTTCAGACATGCTGTTCCTGATTAAGATATTTCCTGAAATTTCCATCAAGAGTCGACCCGTACGAAAACGCTTCATACGCCAGTTGCGCAAAAACATCAGGTCCGTGATCAGGCCGTTAGACAGCGATGTAGAGGTGACTGGCGAGTGGGATATCATCGAGGTTAAAACTGGGGCCATTGCAGCAAGGGCCAGCCAAGGGTCTGAGCCGGAGACGGCAACACAGGATGAAATAGATCTGCGCGCTAACGTGGTCGAGCAGCTGACCCGGATTCCGGGTATTGCCCTGGTGCAGGAAGTAGACAAGTATCCGCTTCCGGATATGGACGGCATGCTGGAGCTTTGTCTGCGCACTTACACGGCGAAAATCGCAGGCAGGACCTTCGCGGTGCGCTGCAAACGCAGCGGTCGCCATGGATTCAGGTCGGTGGACGTCGAGAGGTATGTGGGGGGTGGCTTGAACCAGCAAACCGAGGCGGCGGGCGTCAAGCTGGTAGATCCAGATGTTACCGTGGTCCTGGAAATTCGCCAGGACCAGCTCTTCATTGTCAGGGAGCAACACGGAGGTTTAGGAGGCTATCCACTGGGTTGCCAGGATTCGGTGCTGTCTCTGATCTCCGGTGGCTTCGATTCCTCTGTGTCCAGTTATCTTTGTATAAAACGCGGTCTCCAGACCCACTATTGTTTTTTCAACCTTGGTGGTAAAGCCCATGAGCTTGCGGTGAAGGAAGTCGCACTATTTCTGTGGATGAAATATCACAGTAGCCACCGGGTCAAGTTTATTTCTGTGCCCTTCGAGGCTGTAATTGAGGAGATTCTTAATCGCGTCGACAACTCCCTGATGGGAGTTGTACTGAAACGTATGATGCTGCGGGTAGCCGGTAAAATCGCTGAACAAATGCAGATCAATGCGATAGTGACGGGAGAGAGTGTGGCGCAGGTGTCCAGTCAGACCCTGGCTAACCTCGCAGTAATTGACAGAGTTGCAGAATTGCTGGTATTGCGGCCCCTGTGCACAGTCAACAAGCAGGAGATCATCGATATTGCCAGGGATATTGGCAGTGAAGAGTTTTCCAGAAATATACCCGAATACTGTGCTGTTATTTCGAATAACCCGAGCACCAGGGCAAAGCTTGAGCGTGTCGAATACGAAGAAACCCGGTTTGATTTTTCAGTACTGGATGCAGCGGTCAAAAAATCCAAACATCAACTGATTACCGAATTGGCTAAAGATTTTGGCCAGGAAGCGGTAGATGTAAAAATTGTCAATGAGGTAGGCCCGGAGCACACCATTATAGATATTCGCCATCCCACCGAACAGGAAGCCAGGCCGCTGATTCTGCATCAGTCGACGGCACCGGCAGCAATGCTGAGTATTCCGTTCTACCAGTTGCGCACGAGCTTTACCGAGCTGGACAAGAGCAAGAGTTTTCTCTTGTTCTGTGACAAGGGCATGATGAGTAGATTACATGCTGCAAATTTGCTCGATGAAGGATTCGCCAACGTCGCGGTGCTGGATATATCAGCGGCTATGGCCAACCCACAGTAATTCAGCGTCCTTATCCCGTACTGAACTCGCAAAATAGTAAGAAATGTTCATTATTGGTGGCAGTCTCGTGTATACTCGCCGCCTTTTGCACGCCCCCTGAAATGAACTCACGCGCCCGGTGAAAAACCGCTGCCGCCAGCTCATTCCTTGTAAGGGGCGAACGAAGTGGACGCTTGCAAGCCTGTGATTGAGAAAATTCGAAACATAGCCATCATCGCACACGTTGATCATGGCAAAACCACGCTTGTTGACAAAATGTTGCAGCAATCTGGCACCGTGAAGAGCCGTGGTAAGCAGCTGGAACGAATGCTGGATTCCAATGACCAGGAACGGGAGCGGGGCATAACCATTCTTGCCAAGAATACCGCCATTACCTGGAACGGCTACCATATCAATATCGTCGATACCCCCGGTCACGCCGACTTCGGCGGCGAGGTCGAACGGGTTCTGTCCATGGTCGATAGCGTATTGCTTTTAGTGGATGCAGCCGATGGGCCGATGCCCCAGACTCGCTTCGTGACCCAGAAAGCCTTCGCCCAGGGGTTGAATCCCATCGTGGTGATCAACAAGATTGACCGCGATGGTGCCCGCCCCGACTGGGTGGTGGATGAAGTATTCGATCTGTTCGATAAATTGGGCGCAAGCGATGAGCAACTGGATTTTCCCATCGTATATGCCTCGGCCCTGAATGGAGTCGCCGGGCTGGAGCATGAAAGCCTGGCGCAAGATATGATGCCCCTGTTTGCTTCTATCGTGGAAAATGTACCGGCTCCGGTAGTTGTTGTCGATGCCCCATTACAGATGCAGATCAGTGCTCTGGATCACAACAGTTATGTTGGTGTCATTGGCATCGGTCGTATTTCCCGAGGCAAGGCTAGCAGGAATCAGCAGGTGGTGATCGTCGATAGTGAAGGCAAGCAGCGCAAAGGCAAAATACTGCAGGTCAAGAGTCATCTCGGTCTGGAGCGCATCGATGTAGAAGAGGCTCGCGCCGGTGAAATTGTCTGTATCACTGGCATCGATAAATTGAATATTTCCGATACCATCTGCGATCCGGACAAGGTAGAGGCCATGGCTCCACTGCAGGTAGACGAGCCCACCATCAGTATGACTTTTCAGGTTAACGATTCCCCCTTCGCGGGACTGGAAGGCAAGTATGTCACCACTCGAAATATTAAGGAGAGATTGGAGCGCGAGTTGCTCCACAATGTTGCCTTACGTGTAGAGCCTGGTGACACGCCGGATAAATATAAGGTATCCGGCCGCGGCGAGTTACACCTGTCAGTGTTGATCGAATCGATGCGGCGTGAGGGCTTCGAGTTGGCGGTGTCCCGGCCCGAAGTAATTATTCATGAGGTCGATGGGGTCAAACAGGAGCCCTATGAATCACTGCTTATCGACTGCAACCAACAGTATCAGGGTTCTGTCATTGAAGAATTGGGGCAGCGTCGGGCCAGGATGCAAGACCTGAGCGACGATGGCAAGGGCAGGGTGCGCCTGGAGTTTCTGGTGCCGACCAGAGGGCTGATTGGGTTTCGCTCCCAGTTTCTTTCGATGACATCCGGTTCCGGCTTGATGACCCATGTCTTCGATCATTACGGTGAGTACATCGATACTGAATTGGCGAGTCGGGGTCGTGGCGTGCTGGTTTCCATGGTTCAGGGCAAGACCCTAGGCTTTGGTCTGTTCAATCTGCAGGAGCGAGGCAGGCTCTTCGTTGGATCCAACACCGAGGTCTATGAGGGTATGATCGTTGGTCTTCACAGCCGTGATAATGATTTGATTGTGAATCCAACGAAGGCGAAGCAACTTACCAACGTGCGGGCATCGGGTACGGATGAACACATTGTATTGTCCCCGCCGGTAGTACATTCTCTGGAGCAGGCAATGGAATTTATTGCCGATGATGAACTGGTTGAAGTCACACCCGATAACATTCGTTTACGCAAGCGCTATCTCACCGAGAACGAACGCAAGCGCATGAGCAGGGGACTGGCAGCGCGGGGCTAGGATAACAATTCCTGTGTCTTACTGCAGACTGGTGTCTTACAATGAGTGCTCCGGTTGAAGTGCGGGCAGTGCTGCTTAAGCCTCGCTGCAGAAGGAATGGCCTATGTTGGTGCTCTATCCTGAATTGAAACCCTATCAACGGCACTCGCTCAAGGTATCTGAGCTGCATGAGTTATACATCGATGAGGCCGGCAATCCTGATGGCATACCTGTACTCTTTGTTCACGGTGGCCCCGGTGGCGGCTGTGATGGCAGCTCCCGTCGCTTCTATGACCCGGCGCTCTATCGCATCGTTACTTTCGATCAGCGCGGCTGTGGCCGATCTACTCCCCATGGCGAGTTGTCAGACAATACCACGCAAGACCTGATCGCAGACATGGAGGCGATCCGGGTTCACCTGGGCATCGACAGTTGGGTTCTGTTTGGTGGTTCCTGGGGTTCTACTCTCAGCCTGTTGTACGCACAACATTATCCTCAGCGGGTGATGGCGCTGGTCTTGCGAGGGATATTTCTCTGCCGACAATGTGATTTCGATTGGCTATACAAGGATGGTGCGAACCGAATATTCCCCGATTACTGGGAGGAGTTCATAAAACCGATTCCCCAGTCCGAGTGGGGCGACCTGGCCCAGGCCTATAATTCCCGCCTGCTTGGTGATGATGAGTTGCTGCGCATGGGGGTTGCCAAAGCCTGGTCGGCTTGGGAAGGTAATTGTTCCAAACTGCGGCCCAGCCCGACTGCGCTCGCCAAATTCACCAAGCCCCACAATGCCCTGGCGCTGGCTCGCATCGAAACACACTATTTCGTGAACAAGGGTTTTATAGACGAAAATTACATCCTCAATAATATGCAGTCGATCAAAGACATACCCGGTCGAATTGTCCACGGCCGCTATGATATGGTCTGCCCCCTCGACAACGCTCTGAGATTGCATCAACAGTGGCCCAATTCGGAGCTTGTCATCGTGCGCGACGCTGGCCATTCCGCTTCGGAGCCGGGCACTGTCGATGCGCTGATCAGGGTGGTTGCCGATATTGCCAAACAGTTGAAGTCTGCCAGTTAGTCCAACGGAACGGAAAAACAAAAGCCCTTGCCAAGCTCCGTTCTACGCATCAACTACCTACATATAACCCAATCCTCCCAGTCCTGTGCTAGGAACCCCAAATTAGGCCGGGATTCCTCAGACCAGAGCTAAATTCAACCGCAAGTCTGGCGTATACTGAAGCTCTCCAATTTTGGAGTGATATAAGAGGGCTGGTTTGACTCGGAGTGGTTAATAGGTGATTGCACTAATTCAGCGGGTCAACTGGGCTCGGCTAAATATCGAGGGCGAACTTTATTCTGAGATAGGTTCGGGATTGCTTGCACTTATTGGTATTGAAAAAGCTGACACAACAGAGCTCGCGGAAAAAATGGTGGATAAGATACTCGCGTATCGTCTATTTGCCGATGATGACGGGCGCATGAATCTGGATTTGAAAGCTGTAGGTGGCGACTTGATGCTGGTATCGCAATTCACTCTGGCGGCAAGCACGGATAAAGGCTTGCGGCCCAGTTTTTCAGCGGCCAAGCCCCCGGCCGAAGCTGAACAGATTTATCGCTATCTGGTTAAGTCGGCAGTAGCGCAGCACAAAGTGGTTCGTGACGGCAAGTTTGGGGCCTATATGCAAATTCTGCTTGAGAATGACGGACCGGTAACTTTCATATTGAAAGTCTGATATTCAGGCTTTGTGCTGCGGCAGAGTTGCCTAGCTTGTCGCCTCATCGTCTTTCTGTTTGCGTTTGCTTACGAGTCTGCCGGCAATAATTCCCACCTCAAACAGCGCCCACATTGGAAACGCCAACATCGATTGGGTAAACGGGTCCGGCGGTGTCAGCATCATCGCTACTACGAAACAACCGACCACCACGTAAGGGCGTTTCTGGGTAAGTGAGTCGGGCTCCGCCAGTCCGGCCCAAATGCACAGGAATACTGCAATCGGTATTTCAAATGCAATACCGAAGGCGAAGAACAGGGTCAGGGCAAAGTTGAGGAAACTGCTGATGTCCGGCGCAACCTGAATACCATCTGGCGCTACTGAGATAAAAAATCCGAATATTATGTCGAACAGAATATAGCGTGCGAAGGCGATGCCGGAATAGAACAGAATGACGCTGGAGATAAACAAGGGGATAGCGATTTCTTTCTCGTTCTTGTAAAGCCCTGGTGCGATAAAGGACCAGAGCTGGAACAAAATATAAGGAGCAGACAGCATAAAGGCGACATAGAAGGTCAGCTTGAATGGTGCGAAGAATGGTGCCGTCGGATCGATGGCGATCATGCTGGTATTTTCAGGCAACGCGGAAAGTAGGGGTTCTGCCACGTAGGTATAGATATCATTAGAGAAATAGAAAAGCGCCAGGAACAACACAACCAGCAGCACCAGGCTTTTCATGATTCGATCACGCAGTTCAACCAGGTGATCGACAAGAGTGAGTTCTTTCTCGTCTTCAGCTGATGTCATTTGCTTGCTTGCTTGAGTCTTGAGTTACGGTGCTTGGGGTTTCGTCGGAATTTTCGTCTAGCGCCAATTTGGGGTTCTTGCCGCCGCCATAGATTTGTTGTTTGACATTCTCTATTTGCCCGCCTATCTCTTCCGCGCCCTCTGCTAATTCTTGTTGCAGAGGCTTCTCGAGCTCCGCGTCGTCATCTTTATCCTTTTCGTAAGATTCTTTTGATGCCCCCGGATCGAAGTTGTCTGTGTTGACGATGCTGTTCACAGATTTCTCTGCGTCCTTCGCTACATCCTGTAACCGAGATTTGGCATCCTCAATGTCCTCCATAATAGATTCATTATGCAACTGTCTTCGTATTTCATCGGCGTTGAGTTCTCTTTCGATCTCAGCCTTCACCTTGTAAAAGCTTCGACGAAAGCGACCGATCCACAGCCCAGCGGTCTTAATCGCCGATGGCAGTTGCTGCGGGCCTATCACTATCAAGGCAACAATGCAGACTAGAAGAAGCTCAGTCGAGTGAATATTGAACATAAGTCGGAATCTGGTGATAGATAAAGGACGATAATTGAAATTGGTAACACTTGCACCGTAGAAATTTATCGCTACAAGATCCTTTGGCCAGAAGAGGGCGCCGGGAACTGCATACTACGGATATCCTAGTCGGTGTTAGACTCTTCTTTCTCTTCCTTTCCAGCGGTTTCTTCGCTGGTTTCTTCGCTGGATTCCGTAGATTCTTCTGAACTCTCAGATTCCTCGTTGCTTGAATCCTGATTGGATTCATTGTCTTTCATAGCGCTCTTGAATCCTTTTAAGGCACCACCGAGATCTGAGCCAATGTTGCGCAATTTTTTAGTGCCGAATAACATTACCACGATCAACAAAATGATCAGTAGTTGCCATATTCCAATACCACCTATACCCATAGTAAACCTCCAAAGCCGGTAAAATATTTATTTATTCAACCAGGAACGTGTTTATCGAGATGCCTTTTCCTCAAGGCCGGATATGTTAAAGCGTTTTTCAAGTTCTTCCAACACCTGGTCCGAACTCAAACCTAGATGACTTAACATTACCATCGTGTGAAACCATAGATCGGCGGTTTCCTTTATGACAGCCTCTTTAGCAAGGCCGTCCGCGTGTTCAAATTCTTTTGCAGCCAATATTGTTTCAGTCGCTTCCTCACCTATCTTTTCAAGAATTTTGTTAAGGCCTTTTTCATGGAGACTGGCTACATAAGAATCCGCAGCCGAAGCTGACTTGCGTTGTTCCAGTATTGCCGTAAGTTCTGTTAGTACTTCGCTCATGATCGGCTTGTGTACCCGACTTTAATCCTAATCTAAAACTACTGCTTATCAATCTACATTGCTCAGTCTTTATCTCGCCCGAGCATCAGTTCTGCTTGTACATCAGCCCGGGATCTTTTAAAACCGGATCCACCGTTTTCCAGCTGTCGCCTTCCAGTTTTTGATAGAAACAACTTTCACGACCGGTGTGACAGGCGATACCACCTATCTGCTCGACCCGATAACAGACGGCGTCATTGTCGCAGTCCAGTAATACATCCACAAGTTTCTGAACGTTGCCAGACTCTTCACCTTTACGCCAGAGTCGCGCCCTGGATCGCGACCAATACACCGCTCTCTTCTCATTTACCGTAGCCTCAAGCGCATCCCGGTTAATCCAGGCCTGGGTGAGTATGCGCCCGCTACTGGCGTCCTGGGCCACTACCGCCACCAGGCCGTCAGCATTCCAGTTGATTTGATCGAGGTAAGGGGGCATCGTCTTAGTATGCTACTTCATCGTTTAAAACACAAAAGATAAACCCCGACCAAAGCAAAGCTTAATGTAACTACTGGCACACTCGATATGGCTTCTAACACCACAGGCGCCATGGAGGCAGCGGCTATTACCAGGGCGATGATGCCTGCCATTTTTGCTTGGCGCCGCTGGCGCAACATTGTCAATTCAGTCGCGACTTGTTGCTTAAGTAGGGTTCGATTTATTTCGCTAAGCTGAGTGCTCTGAGTAATTGCCTCGATCATTAGTTGTGGAAGTTCAGGTAACTGTTCTATCCAATTGGGGATATTCTCCTTAACCCGGGTCAGCAGAGTGAACGGATTGAGGCGCCTGGCATTCCAGCTTTCAAGATATGGCAGCGCAGTTTTCCATAGATCAAGATCAGGATAAAGTTGCCTACCCAGGCCTTCAATGTTGAGCAGGGTCTTTTGCAGCAATACCAGCGCAGGTTGTACCTCCATGTTGAAGCGACCTGCTGTTCGAAAAAGTTGTACCAATAACAGCCCAAAAGAGATGTCTTTTAATGGTTTTTCGAAAATGGGTTCACAAACGCTGCGTATCGCCGATTCAAATTCATGAATTCTAGTATCGGCGGGAACCCAACCACTGGCAACATGTAATTCCGCGACCTGGCGGTAGTCTCGCTGAAAGATCGCCAGCAGATTTTTTGCCAGATATTCCTGATCGTTGTTGCTCAATGAGCCGATGATCGCACAGTCTATTGCGATATATTGGGGGGTATCGGAATTTTCCCTGGAGACAAATATATTGCCCGGATGCATGTCGGCATGGAAAAAATTGTGTTCGAACACCTGGGTAAAAAAGATATTTACAC
Source organism: Gammaproteobacteria bacterium (assembly GCA_002731775.1). GTDB lineage: Bacteria > Pseudomonadota > Gammaproteobacteria > Pseudomonadales > Pseudohongiellaceae > UBA9145. Next base: position 38,834 of record PCCP01000104.1, on the reverse strand, counting down.
CGGTCTCGGCTAACACCTTCAGATTAATGCCATGGGCCTTAAGAGCATCGATGTCGGCTACAGGAATGCCATGGATGCGTTCCATTACCAGAATATCTTTTCGTGTAAAATCCCAATAAATTTTTGGAACGTACAAGACGCTGGAGTTTTCAAAATTACGTTTTAGTTGAGTCGTATTTGCCGCTTCCGCCTGCAGATCTAATTCGTCGAAAATAATCTGCTCGTACTCATTCACTACTTCTACAGGTCGCAGGCGTTTTCCGATCGCGGTCTGAGATTCGATTAGGTGGGCCAGCCATCTCATCAATTCTATGTCAGCGCCGATTGTTTTTCCGATTCCCGGTCGCAGTACTTTGACGACGACTTCTTCGCCGCTGAGTAGCGTGGCCTTATATACCTGGGCGACTGATGCGGAGGCAAATGGCGCTGTCTCCAGTTCACTGAATACCGAGTCGGTGCATACGCCCAGTGCTTTCTCTACCAGTGACTCGACACTGGGGGAAAGGAATGGAGGTACGTTGTCCTGCAGTGTTTGCAACTCGTCCGCGAGATCTGTATCGAGAAAATCGCGCCGGGTGGAGAGTAGCTGACCAAATTTTATGTAAATAGGACCTAACTCCTCCAGCGCCAGTCGGAGTCGTCGATTCCTGTTACCTTTCCGATGGGCGCTCAGCGCCCACACGATCAGGCAGGGAGAGAGTAATAGTCTTATCCAGATGAAGCCTGCTTGATGTTTTATGAAGTCATCCAGCCCGTACTTGGCGATAACATTGAGGACTTTAAAAAGGCGGGGCAGATGAGACACGGTGGAATGACGATAGCTATTGGGGCTTGCAAAGATACCACCCCGCAGACCCACTCACAAGCGTGGGCGTGGGCAATTAGCACTGAGTTTTCAATCGCTTAGTAGCTTGTCGAGACGATCGCTGAGCCTTCGCGCCCGAGCCCGGATGCGGTCTACATCGAGCTTGAGCCGATCGAGGCCAGCGCCGAAGGCAGCTACTTCATTCCGCTCGGGTAGCAGAGGCGTCTCTTCCTGCAAATAGTCATCGATATTGCGGCGTATGCTGGCGCTGGCATTTGTTGACCACTTGCGATTGCTATCGGTGACATGTTCCAGTTCATTAGTAATGACATCGCCGAGAAAGGGCGCCAGATAATCTTGCCACTGTATATCCAGTTTTCGCATCGTGGCATAAAGCTCCTGCACCAGTATGGCGTCGCCGCCAATCGATATTGCCGGGTTGGCAAGCGCTCTGTCTGTGCTGTTTGTAACCAGCATGTCCACCAGATCGACTGTCTTGCCGGAGATAACCGCATCGGCATGCAGGGCCATACATTCGCTGCCGAGGCTGCTGAGGCGTATAGCGCCCCCATCGATGCTACAGCATATTGCCGTTGTCGGTGCCGTGCTCCGCACTTCGATAGTCTTGCCATCGAAAGGAGCCAGCTGCGCGGCAAGATAGGGGTCGTTCCAGAGCAACTGGTTGAGAACTTTCTCTACCGGCAACAGAGCTAGTGATTTGAGAATTTGAATCAATGGCCGATCCGGGAATAATTATTTAGCTGCCAGTCATAAGGGCAGCGGTTTAAAGCCTATATGAATAGCGCAGATTCCACTCATCACATTGTGATATTTGCAATTTTCCAGCCCCGCAGCCTGCATCATTTGTATGAGAGACTCCTGATCCGGGTGCATGCGAATAGATTCGACGAGGTAGCGATAACTGTCCCCGTCACCGGTGATCAGCTTGCCGGCGAGTGGCCACAAATTTGTGTAGGCATCATATGCCTTTTCCATGATTTTATTCGTCGGTTTTGAAAATTCCAATATTAGCGCCCGCCCCCCTGGCTTTAGCACCCGGTGCATAGATTCCAGTGCGGCATCTTTATTAGTGATATTACGCAAACCATAAGCTATGCAAACACAGTCGAAGGAGTCGTTGGTAAACGGCAGCGACTCGGCATTAAGCTGGGCGAAGCTTATGTTACTACCAATGCCTTTATCGATAATTCGATCGCGACCTATCTTCAACATGGATTCATTGATGTCGGCGAGAACAACGTGGCCTTCCTTGCCCACCAGTGGAGCGAAGCGAATACTGAAATCGCCGGTTCCGCCTGCCAGGTCTAATACTTTATGACCCGCACGCAGTGCGCTCAATTCTACGGTGAAGCGTTTGATCAGTCGATGGGATCCCAGCGACATCACGTCGTTCATTATGTCGTAGCGATTGGCTACCGAGCGGAATACGTGGCCAACCCGCCGCTCCTTCTCGGCAACCGGTACCTGTTCGAAACCGAAGTGGGTGGTCTCGTCCGCTGCTGCGGTCGGGTCTGAATCCCCGGGCCGTGTCGATGTAGACGAGCCTGAATTGGAGTTATTTGTCATCTGTAATTGCTTGTTGTTGGGCTGCGGATTTATTTCGAGGGAGAAGGCTTAAAGCTAAGCACTTGCGTGTCCGCCGGTAGTGAATCACGGCTCGCACCGGCCTTCATGAGTTTTTTCAGGTAGTGCTGCCAGAGATTTTCCTTGCCTCTGCAAAGCTCCTTCAGATAGGTCCAGCTATATATGCCCGAGTCGTGGCCATCATCGAAAGCTAACTTAATGGCGTAATTTCCAACCGTTTCAAGGGATAAAATTTTCACCCTGCGTTTGCCGATCTGCAACACTTCCTGACCCCTGCCATGGCCTCTTACTTCGGCTGAGGGTGAATGCACACGGAGAAACTCGGCGCTGAGCTCATTACCCAACTCGTCGCTATAAACCAGCTCCAGAGTACCTGACTTCTTGTGTAGTTTGACATCTGTGGGTAGATCGTTGGCCATGCTTTTCCGTAACTTGTTAGGGTGCCTCGGAATAATACAATAATGTCGCAGTGAGTCCTGAAGCATTTAGTTGCAAGGCCCACCGAAAGCCTGAGCATCACTGTATTATTCAGAAGCACCCTAGAGAATGTATCTGCTCAGGTCTTCGTCCTTCGCCAGTTCGTCTAGTTGTTTCTCCACATAGGCCGCATCGATCACTACTTCCTTGTTGTCACCAACCGCCATGTCAGCCGCAGAAAATGATATTTCCTCAAGCAATCTTTCCATCACGGTGTGCAGTCTTCTGGCACCAATGTTCTCCGTTCGTTCGTTAACTTGCCAGGCGATCTCGGCAATTTTTGCTATGCCATCCTTGCTGAATTTGATGTGCAAATCTTCGGTGGCAAGCAGAGCCTGATACTGCTCTGCCAGGGAGGCATCCGGCTCTACCAGAATTCGTTCGAAATCTTCTGCGGTCAGTGCATCCAGCTCAACGCGGATGGGCAGACGGCCCTGAAGCTCCGGGATCAGGTCAGAAGGCTTGGACAAATGGAAAGCGCCAGAAGCGATAAAGAGGATATGGTCGGTTTTGATGCTGCCATATTTGGTGGTAACAGTTGAACCTTCAATTAAGGGTAATAAATCTCGTTGTACTCCCTCCCTGGAAACTCCGGCGCCGGCTTGATCGTGACGATTGGTGACCTTGTCGATCTCATCGAGAAAGACTATTCCGGTTTGCTCCGTCGCTTCGATTGCACGATTTTTAATGTCTTCTTCGTTGATGAGCTTTGCCGCCTCCTCATCCTTCACCACTTTGTAAGCGGCCTGCACGGTCATGCGGCGCGAGCGCTTCTTGCCGCTGTTCATATTGGAGAACATACCCTTGAGTTGGCTGGTCATTTCCTCCAGCCCGGGGGGCGCCATGATTTCGATGCCGGCCGCTGGCTCGGTTATCTTGATTTCGATTTGCTTGTCATCGAGTTCGCCCTGGCGAAATTTTTTCCGAAACACCTGGCGGGCACTGGATTGGCCGCTCTGAACCGAACTCTCATCGTTGCGGGCCTGGGGTAGCAGTACGTCGAGAATTCTTTCTTCCGCGAGATCCTCAGCCAGGTGCTGTACCTTGTGAATCTCCGCTTCTCTAATCATCTTGACTGCCACATCGATGAGATCACGAATGATGGATTCGACATCGCGGCCCACATAACCGACCTCGGTAAATTTTGTCGCTTCAATTTTAATGAAAGGCGCCTGTGCCAGTTTCGCGAGTCGGCGCGCAATTTCAGTTTTGCCCACTCCCGTGGGCCCAATCATTAGAATATTCTTCGGTGTGATCTCATTGCGCAGCTCCTCATCGAGCTGCATGCGGCGCCAGCGATTACGCAAGGCTATGGCAACGGCGCGCTTGGCCGCATTCTGACCGACGATATGTTTGTCGAGTTCCGAGGTGATTTCTCTGGGAGTCATCAGCGACGAATTTGTCAGCGGCACAGATTTCAATACTGCAGTTGTTTGGGACATCGGGGCTACCTGTAATCAGTTTTGGCGGTTGGCATTATAAGCTCAGGCAATATCCAACTCTTCGACGGTATGGTTTTGATTAGTGAAGACACAAATATCGGCGGCGATACAGAGGCTTTTTCCCACAATATCCCGCGCCCCGAGTTCGGTGTTCTGTATCAGCGCGCGAGCGGCCGCGAGAGCAAAGGGGCCGCCAGAACCTATGGCCATGATTTTATCTTCAGGTTCAATTACATCGCCACTGCCGGTCACAATCAGGGAGGCCTCCTGATCGGCGACAAGCAACAGTGCTTCCAGTCTCCGTAGAGAGCGCTCGGTGCGCCACAATTTTGCGAGTTCAACTGCAGCCCTCACCAGCTTGCCATGATGTTTGTCCAGTTGTTCTTCGAAGCGTTCGAACAGGGTAAAGGCATCGGCGGTGCCGCCGGCAAAACCGGCTATTACCTGATCCTTGTACAGGCGCCGAACCTTGCGAGCATTGCCTTTCAGCACGGTATTGCCTTGGGAAACCTGGCCGTCACCACCGATGACGACTTTTTTGCCTCGCCGTACCGAGACGATCGTCGTGCCTCTGAATTGATCCAATCCAACTCTCCTGATTTCAAGCTGTGACTAAGTTACCACACCAGGCTGAAAATATGGTGGTAAGCGGCTGAAATTCAAGGTGTTGGGTGCCCTACTGCAGGCTCAGGCGCATGCTGGCAATGTTGTTGGCGCGGAGTACTTGCTCGGCGGCATCGAGTTGGCGGCTGTCGTCGTAGGGACCGGATTGCACCAGATACAACGTGCTCCCTATCAGAGCCTGTTGCTTCACTACCACGTTCAGGCCCAGAGTTTGCAGGCGACGCATTTCGGTATTGGCAAGCGCCCTCTGCTCAAAAGCGCCCGTCTGCAACATGTAGCTTGCCCGCTGGGCTTGCCGCTCTGCTTGCAATTGATTCACCTGGTTCGCTTCTTCAGAGCTGATTTCAACTGGTGTTGCATCGACTTCGACTTCGTATTCCCCCAGGGCGGTATAGAATTCCAGCTGCAACCCGTCGCTACTCTCGTCTGTGCTTCCTTCTTCAGACAGATCGGGAATCTGGGTGACTGCCGCTGCGGCGTGCAGGACATTGTTGGCACCCAGGGGTGGGACATTACCGGACAGATAGAACAGGAAGCAGGCGAACACGCCAACAGCGAGTCCTACCACCCCCCCGGTACCCATTAATAGCCAGGCTGGCGGCGATTCCACCGGTATTCTCTCCAGTATCGGTTCCGGTCTGATTTTTGCGAAATCCTGGGTCATACCAACTGCTCGCTTTGTAAGCTATTGTTTTAATTTCATTTAATGAGGTGGTTCTACGGTAAATCTTATTGTAAACAGAGCCCGGACACCACAATTATCGGTTAATCGTGAGTTAGCTAAAGCCTGCCAGGGGCTTTCCATTGGCTCCTTAAATAAGATCCTGCGGGTCGACATCGATACTCCAGCGCAGCTTGCGGGAGTGTTTTAGCGCCGATATAGCGGGAGTCAGCTGCTCCAGCAAATTCTGTATCGCCCCACGATTTTTACTGTTCAGCAATAGTTGTATCCGGTACCTACCAGCACGTTTCTCCATTGGTGCCGGCAGCGGGCCCAGGCATGTCACCGCCAGAGCATGCTCGGCACAGAGTCTTTTAGCTATTACCGCCACCTGCTTCAAATAGCTTATCGGGTCGTTCACTTCGATAGCCTCAGCGCGTATCAAACACAAGTGTGCAAATGGCGGCATACCGGACGCTTCCCGTTCTGCAAATAATAGCTCGGCCAATTCTGCATAGCTGGCGCGAACCAGTGTTTGCAAGGTGATATGGCTGCTGTGACGGGATTGGATGATGACTTCGCCAGCACGTTCTGCGCGTCCGGCCCGACCTGCCACCTGGGTAATAGTTTGGGCCATATGCTCCTGGCCCCGGAAGTCGGCACTGAATAGGCCGGTATCGGCATCCAATATGGCGACAAGAGTGATGTTCGGGAAGTGATGACCCTTTGCCAGCATCTGGGTGCCGAGAAGGATGCAAGGGTCGCCTTTATCGATCCGATCTAACAAATTCGCCAGGCTGTTTCTGCCTCGGGTCGAGTCCCGGTCGATGCGCAACACAGGAATACCTGGGAATTTCTTAATCAGGAAAGCTTCTATTTTCTGCGTGCCAATCCCGAATGTCGCCAACGACCTCGATTTACAGGACGGGCAATATCTCGGTAATTGTCTGCTGCTGCCGCAATGATGGCAGCGAATCGAGGGCGGCTTGGCATGCACAATATATTGGGCAACGCAATTTTCACACTCTGCTACCCAGCCGCAATTCTGGCAATTTAAAACCGGGGCGAAGCCGCGTCGATTGATAAATACCAGAACCTGATTCATTGCGTCGATATGTTTCTGGATTTTATAAAGAAGCTGTTCGGAAAACCCATTGTCGAGAGGGGCGCTGGCAATATCGATTAATTCCATAGCCGAGGGGAGTGCTTCCCCGGCGCGTTCGGTAAGACGAAGATGGATAAATTTATTGCTGCGTGCGTTCTGAAAACTCTCCAGGCTCGGTGTGGCGGAACCCAAAATTATACAAACCTTCTCCTCGCGTGCGCGCACCACAGCAAGATCCCGCGCCGAATATCGAAACCCGTCCTGCTGTTTAAACGATGGATCATGTTCTTCGTCGACGATGATCAAGCCTGGTTTGCGCATTGGTGTGAACACGGCCGAGCGAGTACCGATGATGATACCGGCATCGCCCTGCCGGGCCTGATCCCAGGCGCTGGCGCGTTCTCTGTCAGTCAGTCCGGAGTGCAGTGCCACTATCGGGCAGGAGAATCGCTGTTGGAAGCGCGACACGCTCTGTGGGGTCAGCCCAATTTCGGGCACCAGAACAAGGCATTGCTTACCAGCTGCTAGCTGCTCCTGCATCGTGCGCATGTAAACTTCGGTTTTCCCTGACCCGGTAACGCCATCCAGCAGGTAGCAAGAGAATTTATTCAGTCCGGCGGTGATTTTATCAACTGCATGGCGTTGTTCGGCATTGAGATGGATCGAAATTTTATTATCACGTGAGATCGGATCGAAACCAGTAGTGGTGGATTTCCCCACCACCACAGAAGAGAACTTCGTAATGAGGTTTTTTTTCTGCAGTTGCGATACCAGGGGCGGGCTAAAACCTGCCGCTAACCATTGATCGCGGCTGACCTTGCCTTTCTTGTCGATGAACTCCAACAAAGCCTTCTGCCTGGCCGCTCGCTTAAGTGAGCCCAGCTCTGATACCGAGATGCCCTCCGCCACTTTCCAGAAGGTTGCTTGTGGCCGCCAGTCGCTCACGCTACGTAACCTGGCCGGTAGCGCGGTCGCCATTACTTCACCGATGGGATGCTGGTAGTAACTTGCGGCCCACAGCAGTACCTTGAATAGGGAGGCAGTGAATACTGGTTCAGAATCGAGCACCGCCAGCACCGATTTCAGCCTGTCTTCACTCAGGGCCGACTGACTGGAGACGCCAGTCACAATGCCAACAACTTTTCGATTTCCGAACGGCACTAACACCCGGGTGCCGGGTTGGCTGTCGCGGGACGGACTGATCTCTGTATCTGCTGGCACCGTGTTCCTGGATGAAGTCTCTGTTGATACGCTGTCCACGGGTAAATAGTCGAAGCTGCGGTACAACGGGGAGGGTACCGCGACCTGAAGTACGAGGCCTCGATATTGTGAATGCTTGATGAGTGACTCCGCTGACATCAAAACTGATTACTTGTGGGTGTTCCACCCTGGAATTAAAGCAGTGTAAATTCAATCGGGCAGGCAAACAACTTCCGTGCTAAAGCTGGCATAACGAATATCTAAACACGGCTCCGATGGTTTATAATCTTGCTCGAATTCGACCCTTGAGGATCAGGCGGAATCAGCCTGGGCTCGCAGTATCGCGACCCCGGTACTGGCGACAGCAAGAGGACGCAAGCACATGACCGCAGACTCGGTTGCAGCGGAGTTGTTGGAAATAAGAGGCAGGATAGATCAAATCGATCGGGACCTGCTGCAGCTATTGGCGCAGCGATTTGATCTCACTCATCACGTGGGCAGGCTCAAGGCTAGCAATGCTCTGGATCCCGTCGATGCCGGCAGGGAGGCACAGAAACTGGAGGCGCTGAGGGCACTGTGCGCAGACAACGGCCTCAATCCAGAGTTGGTAACCGAGATTTTCATAAAAATCATGGCCGAGGCGGTACGTAATCATAATCAAATCAGGCAGCAACACCGGCAATAGCGGCTCGGTTCCGAATTTTGCCTAAGCCTATCGGCTCTAGAGCCCCCGACTTGCGTCTTTCGAATTCTCTGTTAGAATGCACGCCCCTTATGTTCCGAGGTCTGGGCTGACTGCGGCCCCCGGGGCCAAAAGGAAAAAGCAGATGTGGTGCATCGATTCGGTTTGAATCTGATGTGGCGACATCAACTGAGAGGAAATAACGTGAAACCTAAAATCCATCCAGCCTACGGGCCAATGAAGGCTACCTGCAGCTGCGGCAATGTCATCGAAACCCAATCTACGCTGGGTGAAGACATCCGCATCGATGTATGCTCCGAGTGTCATCCGTTCTATACCGGCAAGCAGAAAATTCTTGATACCGCTGGTCGGGTGGATCGCTTTAAGAAACGCTTTGGCAGTCGCAGAGTCTAAATCCAGGTTGCCTAGAAGATAGTTTCTGTTGCGAGCTCTTCGCTGGCTTCTTCGTCAAGCTCTACTCCAGGTAATTGATCACCGGCCATCTGTGGTGCGTTCTCGGCTCTGAAATACTCAAACATGGAATTGGAATCGCCCGGTGTGGCGACAGCTCCCGTGGTTTTATCGATCAGGCGATCGACAATACCGTCGGGACGACTCATGCTGGCCTCCGGCGTGTCGGCCAACGCAGATCTCATGTAATCGATCCAGATAGGCACGGCAATAGTGGCACCCTGTTCTCGTTCACCCAGCGGCTCTGGCGTATCGAAGCCAACGAATACAGTCGTAACAAGGTCTTGATTGAAGCCAGAAAACCATAATTCCTGCGGCCCATTAGTGGTGCCGGTTTTACCCATCAGGTCGCCTCTGGCTAATTCTCTCTGCACCCGGTTGCCGCTACCTTCTTCGATTACAGAGCGGAGCATGGAATTTAGAATGTAGGCAACACGGGAGTCGATTATGCGTGGGGCAGGCACAATGACCTCTGCGGATTCATCATGAGATTGGCTGCAATCTTCGCACACAATGCTGGGAATGGATTGAAATATGACGCCATCGGCAAGACTATTAATTTGTTTGATAAACCAGGGATCAACCTTGTAGCCACCATTGGCAATGGCGGCGTAAGCCGTAACCAGCTCCAGAGGTTGGACATCCTGACTGCCCAGGGCAACAGTCAAATCGTTACGGGGGAAATTTTGGGTTTGAAATCCGAATTTGGCGGCGAATGGCAACACTTTGCTGGAGCCCAGTTGATCGTAGAGACGTACCGCAGGTACATTGCGTGATTCCTTCAAGGCATAACGCAGGGTGACCGGACCAAGAAAGGTATTGTCGTAATTGTTTGGGCGGTAGTCGCCGCGGGTAATTGGTGCATCATTAATAGTGCTGGCAGGTGAATAGCCGTGTTCCAGGGCGGCGCCATAAAGAAAAGGTTTAAAATTGGAGCCAGGAGGCCTTGCCTGCAAGACTCGATTAACCTGAGAACGGCGAAAATCGTAGCCCCCAACCAGGGCCAGTACGGCACCATCGGAAGGCGACAATGAGATCAGGGCGCCCTGAATATCCGGTACCTGGCCCAACTCCCAATGTTGCTGGCCCTGCTTCACTCGAATCAAGTCGCCGATCTGAACCGCATCCGCAGCTTGTTGTGGCGGCGGCCAGGCTTCGTTTCGGCTTCTGAATGTATAGGCCCAATTCATGCCCTCCCAGGGTACGTTAACAGTTTCTCCGGATTTCAAGAGGGCACTGAACTGGCGCTGCTCTACTGCCGTCACTATCGCCGGATGCTGATTGCCATAAACCGGCACCGTCTGCAATTGCTCCAGCCAATACTCGGTTGGATCCGTAGACGGCGCTCTCGACGAGTCGGCGAAGGGGTCTGCGTCGTCAACTAAGTATTGAGCAGCAGGGCCGCGATATCCATGGCGTTTGTCATAGTACACTTCCAGGCCCTCGACCAGTGCCCGGTTCGCGGCCAATTGCTTGTCGCCGTCGATACTGGTGGTTACTTCGAAGCCCAGGGTATAGGTTGCCTCACCAAATTCTCGGTAGAGTTGTTGACGCACCATTTCCGCCACATAGGGAGCGTGAACCGCTATATTGCGGTTATGTCGCTGCGCCGTGACTGGGGAGCTGTTTGCCGTCGAATACTCCTCGCTATCGATCATGCCCTCGTTTAGCATATTTAATAACCGAGTTTCACGTCTGGCAATTGCTCGCTCGGGATTACTGAGCGGATTGCATGTTGACGGGCAGGGCAGTAGAGAAACCATCATCGCGGCTTCAGCCAGACTGAGCTCACTCACAGCCTTGCCGTAGTAAACGAAGGCGGCCGCGCCAATCCCATCTGCACCGGCCCCAAAGTAGATAGTGTTCAGGTAGAGTGTGAGTATCTCTTCCTTACTCAACTCTCTCTGTATTTGCAGAGCAAATGGGATTTCCTTGAATTTTCGGAGGTATACATTATCGCTATCGAAGGAAAGATTGTTTGCCAGCTGCATGGTGATAGTGCTACCACCGCCCAGATTTACACCACGAATAAAACCGTAGAATCCCCGCAGCAGGCTCTGTATATCCACCCCGGAATGAGAATAGAAACGGACATCCTCGGTTGCTATGAGCGCATTCGTTAATAGCAGGGGAATCTCTTCGAAGGTGACCGGGTTGCGACGATTGCCGATTTCGTCGATAAGGCGATTGTCTGCGGTGTAGATGCGTAGCGGCGTTTCCAACTGCACATCTTTGTAGGTTTCGGCCGAAGGCAGGAGTGGAGCGAGGTACAAATAGGCGGCAGAGCTCACCATGATGATGCTGGTCGTGCCTGCTACTGCAAGCATTGCAGCCCATTTTCCAATAAGTTGAAACTTTGATTGCACCTTTGCTTGCCTCTGGAGTGGCCCCTGTGATGAATTCGAATTAGGTCTGGTGATGTGTTGCCGGCGCCGCAGTCTCTGTTTTTCAGAAAGTCGCCCAGGGTCGAAAGCGATAATTATACACCTGGAAGCCGGTAAAGCGTTGTAATTCTGGGGTTTGTTCTTATTTTTACCCCAATAGTTATAAGGGATTTGAGTGAACAATAAGAATTTCAGATTAGTCGAGAAATGTGGATTTATTGAGTTCGCTGATTAATACTTGGGCGTTCGGGGCCAAATCCATCTGTCGGAATTCAGAGTAGTCCTAACCGATATTGCCCGATCCACCGTGCTTTCGCAGGAGGTGGCGCTAATGTCTCCCGAGCCCAGCGCCCTTGGGGTTGCCGGTGATCTAAACGTGATCTGATTCAAAGATTTCTGGGCAGGCTTGTTACACTATTAATAATTAGAGGTTTCTTAAGGTTATTTATTCTGAATGTTTTATAATTTGTTGAAAACTATAAAAATATTTTACTCTGCCGATATGCAAAGCTGGAAGATTAATAATTGGACTATAATTAGCTAAGCTGCTGTTATTGTTGGTATTATGTTTGTCCGAAGGTAGATTTCGGAGTTTCTGCCTTGGTTTTCAAAGCTGCCCCAAGATGCAGTTTGGGTGAAAAACCGGGACGGTCGGTCTGCCCGCAAGTTTGTGCAGGAGATTTCAAGTGCTGGATATATTTGCAAGGTTAGGAATAAGTGGTATCGGCAAGAAAGCCGGTACTCTGCTTGGCGTGGATATCAGTTCTAAGGCCGTGAAGATATTGCAATTGAGTCCCAGCGGCAAAAAGTACAAATTGGAAAATTACGTCATCCACTCCCTGCCTGCCAATTCCGTTGTCGAAAAAAATATTAACGATATCGACGCCGTGGGTGACTGTATTGCCAGCGCAGTCGGCATTCTCAAACCTTCATCGAAAGACGCGGCCGTAGCGGTAGCGGGCTCCACGGTAATCACGAAAACTATTGAGATGAATGCCGCACTCAGCGACTCCGAGATGGAAAGTCAGATTGTGGTGGAAGCCGATCAATATATTCCCTATCCACTGGACGAGGTTTCCATCGATTTTGAACGTCAGGAATTGTCCGAGCACAGTCCAGAGAGGGTCGAAGTGTTACTGGCAGCTTGCCGCCGGGAAAATGTTGATTCGCGGGTTAACGCACTGGAACTCGGTGGCTTGGAAACCAAAGTTGTTGATATCGAGGCCTATGCAATTGAGCGGACATTCAAATTGCTGGCACAACAAATTGGACTCGAGGACGAACAGACTGTTGCTATCGTGGATATTGGTGCCGTGATGATGACCCTGAATGTGATTCTAGGCGGTAAAACCATCTACACCAGAGAGCAGGTGTTCGGCGGCAACCAGCTAACTGAGGAAGTTCAGCGCCGCTTCAGTCTTAGTGCAGTAGAGGCTGAAACCGCGATAAAACGTGGTGGTTTGCCGGATGAATACGAACACGAGTTATTGGCTCCCTTTAAAGATACGGTGGTGCAGCAGATCAGCCAGACTCTGCAGTTTTTCTTTTCTTCCAGCCATTACAACGAAGTAGATCACATCCTGTTGGCTGGAGGTGTCGCCGCCATTGAAGGACTGAGTGATCTGGTTCAGGAAAGCCTGTCCACACCGGTTACCGTGGCGAATCCTTTCTTAGATTTGACGATTAGTTCCAAAGTGAATAAAGCCATGTTAGAAAATGATGCGCCCTCATTAATGATCGCATGTGGTCTGGCAATGCGAGGTGAGTACTAATGGCGAACATAAATCTATTACCCTGGAGAGAACGGCAGCGGGAAGAACGGAAGCGGGAATTCTTCTCGATTCTAATCGGTGTCGTGGTTATTTCCGGCGGATTATTATTACTGGTAGACCGTTATTTCAACGGCGAGATCAATACTCAAACTGCGCGCAACGATTTTCTTGTGGCTGAACTTCAGATACTGGATGAACGGGTTACGGAAGTAAATCAATTGCGGCAACAGAAGGAAGACATTCGTTCACGGATGAATGTAATTACTGGTTTGCAGGGGACGAGACCGGTGATCGTCAGGGTATTTGACGAATTAGTGAAGACCCTCCCGGATGGGGTCTTCTACGAGACGCTAGAGCGAAGTGACAACGATATAGCGATACAGGGAGTCGCTGAATCTTACGCGCGCATTACCGAACTGATGCGTAGACTGGATGATTCCGAGTGGTTTCAGGAAGCTGATATCAGCACTATTCTCACCACCGATTCCGCAGATGATTCACTGTCGGATGCGTTCAGGTTTTCTCTGACGCTGACTTTGCAATTGCCGGATCAACAAGAGGAGGCCTAGAGGGGCAGATGCCTTTTGTTAACAAAATAATTGATGACCTCAGGGAGTTTGACTGGAATGACCTCCAGGATTTGGAGACCATCGGATTCTGGCCGGCGGCTGTTAAAGTAATCATTACCATGATTATTTTTGGTAGCTGTAATGCCGGGGGTTATTTCTTTCATATTCAGAATCTGCAGATTGAGCTTGCTGCGGTTACCGGTGAGGAAGTTAATCTGCGCATTGAGGTTGAGCAGAAGGCATTTCTTGCGGCTAACCTGGAAGAGTACCGGGCACAGACCTTAACGATGGAAGAGTCGTTTACCGAATTATTGCGCCAGTTACCATCGGAAACGGAAGTACCAGGCTTGGTCGACGATGTCACCAACACTGGCGTGGGTAGCGGTCTGGAATTTGCCAATCTGGTTTTGCCACCGGAAGAAATACAAGAATTCTATATTCAAATCCCGATTAACCTGGACGTGGTTGGCGGCTATCACGATTTTGGTATCTTCGTCAGCGGCGTCGCGAGTCTGGATAGAATCGTAACTTTGCATGATTTCACCATCAAGGCGCGCGATGATTCGTTTCTAGATATGACCATTGTGGCACGGACGTACCGGTATAAAGATGTGGATGAGGTTGAACAGTAGGTGGTAAAAATTCGCAACATTAAGGATAGCGCCGGCATCCTCATACGAGGAGCCGAAATGATAGCTATGTCGCTGGTGCTGGCGACATGTTCCCGCGCTGAAAATTTCGTCGATTTGCAGTCTTTTATCGATGAAGTTAAGGCACGGCCAGCTGCCGAGATAGAACCAGTACCAGAATTTGTTCCCTACGAGGGATTTATTTATGGCGCCGCGTCCTTGCGCAGTCCATTCGAGGCGCCTGTCATCATCGTACTTGCCGAAGGCGCAGTGCTGGCCCAAGACGTACAACCAAACCTGGAGCGCACAAGAGCATTCCTTGAGAGCCAGTCCTTAAGTGAACTTTCCATGGTTGGCATGCTGACCAGGGAAGGGATATTCCATGCCCTGGTGGAAGATGGATTTGGTGAAGTCCATCGAGTTGGTGTGGGAAATTTTCTGGGTCGCAATCATGGCCGTGTTCAGGAGATTTCTGCTGATCGAGTAAAGATTGTAGAGATAGTCCCCAGTGGAAATGGTGGCTGGGTAGAACGACCACAAACCCTCACGTTGCAATAATTTGCGTGAGCTGAGGTTAAAAATATGTATAAAAGAGTAGCAATGCCAAAATCCAGATGTCGTGCCAGAAGATCACATTCTATTCTAATCAAGGCAGCGGTAGCTATTCTGGCGATACTAATGTCACCGGCAAACTTTGCCCAGCAATCCATCACCCTGGACAGTATTGGTTTCGCGAACCTGCCCGGCGATAGTATCGAAATTCACCTGAGTTTCGATTCGACTCCGCCCGATCCCAGTAGTTTTGTGCTGGATAATCCCGCACGCATATCCCTGGATCTAGTCGGTGTCAGCAGTAGTCTTTCGCAACAGCGTTTCAATCTCGATTCCAACAATGCGCGCAGCGTTATGGTGCTGGATGATGGCAGTCGCACACGCCTTGTCATTAATCTGGATCAATTGGTTGGTTATGAAACTCAGCTTGATGGCAATGTCCTGACTCTGAGAGTCGGCAACGACGCCGGCCCCGGGGGCGGGGTCTCCTCTCAAGATCGGGCAACAGCGGGTATTGTCAGCGACGAAGAAAATTCGATTGCCGACATTACATTCAGGCGCGGCGAGGATGAGGAAGGCCTCGTGATTATCGACTTATCCAGCGATCAGGTGATAGGCAGTGTTGAGCAGGTCGGGACCCGGGTCTATATTGAATTTGCTAACACCACGGTCCCAGACGACCTGAATCACCGTTTTGATGTTAGTGATTTTGCCACCGTAGTATCTACAGTGGATGTGTTGGGTCAATCCGGACGAGCTACGGTTGTAATTGACATCGATGGCAGCTATGAATATGTCGCCTTCCAGAGTGGTAATCAGTATACCGTAAGCGTGAGGCCCCCTATCGTTGAGTTAGTCGGCGTCGATGCCACCTCTGCTTATACTGGTGAAATAACAGGCCTTTCCTTCCAGGATATACCCGTTCGTTCGGTATTGCAGATACTTGCGGACTACTATGATTTCAACTTAATTGCAGGCGAAGCTGTTTCCGGAAACATTACTATGGTTATGGACGATGTGCCCTGGGATCAGGCGCTGGAAATGGTATTGAGAACCAGTAACCTGGGCAGTCGCCTGGAAGGCAATGTGTTGTACGTGGCGCCAGCCAACGAAATTGCGGCACAGGAACAACTCGAACTGGTGGCGGCGCAGCAGGCACAAGCGCTGGCTCCCTTGTTTACCGAATTCGTGCAGATTAACTATGCCGACGCGGCGGATATTATGCAAATACTTACCGGAGCGGGCAGCGGTGCTGGTGCGCCGGCAGCAGTTCCGGGTGGTTTGCCGGGAGCGCCTGCACCGGTGGGTGCCGCAGCCGTAGGTGGTAACTCGGGAGGCATTCTCTCTCCTCGAGGGACGGCGACCGTAGATGCGCGCACAAATATTATTATTGTCCGTGATATCGAGGAAAAACTGAAAGAAGTTCGCGAGATGTTGGCTCGTCTTGATATTCCGGTGCGCCAGGTTCTTATCGAGGCGCGAATCGTAAACGTTTCGACAGACTTCGGTCGCGACCTGGGAGTGCGCTGGGGCGGCGGCGGCTCGCTGACGGGGACAGGAGATAACTTCCGTTACGGTGGCACGCAATTTGCCACCAGCGAAGTAGCCAATAACCGGATCGCCCGGGAGCAAGCTATGCAGAACGCCGTTATCGCAGGTGAATCCGCACGATTTCAGGCCTTGCAGGACGGTACCGACCCCAGTTTGATCGAAACCCTGGTGCAACAGGCGATCTCGAGTGTCGCAATACCCACCGGCACCATTACATTTCCGGACGCGCTGGCGATAGATCTGGGTGTAGAGGAACCAAGCGCCAGCAGTATTTCAATAGGTTTCACCGGCGGGAGTGGGTTGATCGAACTGGAGTTGTCGGCCCTCGAGAGCAGTGGCAATGGTGAAGTTATCGCCAGACCGAAAGTGACCACCCAGGACAAGGTCACCGCGCTGATTCAATCCGGCGTGCGCATTCCTTATCAGTCCCAGGCTGGAGGCACGGCTGGCGGTTCGACTACTGAATTTGAAGAAGCGGTACTCTCCCTGGAGGTGACTCCACAGATCACGCCGGACGGACGCATAAATATGAAACTGGACATCAGGCAGGATTCGGTCGCAGCTGGCTCTGGTGCCATACCGGCAATCAACACCAACCAGATTACTACCAGTGCATTGGTTAATGACGGTGAGACGATCGTATTGGGTGGCGTATTCAGGGAAGAGAATACGACAACGGAAACCAAGACGCCGATTCTGGGTGACCTGCCTTATGTAGGATGGCTGTTCAAGCGCACCGAGAATGCTTTGCGACGCACCGAACTGCTGATTTTCATAACGCCGAAGATTATCACCGAGATCAATGTCAGATAATTCAGCAGCCCCGGTACACAGCAATGATCCTCTAATTTGAGTGATCTATGCCGACAGCTGATTCCAGCTGCCTGATTTATTAAAGCCCTGCGTTCCGGCGGCTGGCCTGGCGAGTACAATATTCGATGTAAACTGATTCTGGTATCCATGTCATGAGGTTTTCTGGCAATATTTTTCTGGTGGGTCCGATGGGCGTGGGCAAGTCCACCATAGGGCGAGCGCTATCCGAATTACTCGGTCTCGAGTTTGCCGATTCCGATCGAGAGATCGAAATTTCCACCGGCGCAGATATTCCCTGGATCTTCGATGTTGAGGGCGAGAGTGGCTTCCGTCTGCGCGAAATTCGCATGATTGAGTGCTTGAGCGCCAGGCACAATGTGGTATTGGCCACGGGCGGAGGCGCAGTTCTTGCGGCCGAGAATCGGGCTTGTTTGAGCAGTAGAGGCGTGGTCATATACTTGCGCGCTTCCATTGCCCAACAAGTGGAGCGCACCAGTCGCGATAAGAACCGGCCGCTGTTGCAAACGGCTGATCCGGAATCAAAAATTCGCGAGCTTATGGCCATTCGCGATCCGCTATACCTCGAAGTGGCCAACATCATTGTCGATACCGATCGGCGGAACCCTAAATCCGTGAGTCAGGAAATTAGCAAACAGCTGGATCAGATGGTAAAGATGCGTTCTGAATCCAATCAGGACTGATCGGACAGGCTGGAAATACCCTATGCAAACAGTGGCAGTAAACTTGGGTGAGAGAACTTACCCAATCCATATCGGCTCGAAACTCATTGCCAGCGCAGAATTGGTGGCACCCTACCTCGCCGGTGGCCGGGTTGTTGTCGTGACCAATGATGTGGTGGCGCCGCTCTATCTGGAACAAGCAAAATCAACATTCACTGCGGCACAATTGGCAGGTTCCGGGGGATCCTCTTGTAAAGCCATCGTGCTACCCGATGGAGAGGCCCACAAGAATTTGGCTGCCGTAGGCCACATCTATGACCAGCTTCTGGCCGGCAAATACGACCGCAATACTGTGCTGGTGGCACTGGGTGGAGGAGTGGTGGGAGATATTACCGGCTTTGCCGCAGCGACCTACCTGCGCGGCATACAGTTTATTCAAATGCCAACGACTCTGCTGGCACAGGTTGATTCTGCCGTGGGTGGCAAAACTGGCGTGAATCATCCACTGGGCAAGAATATGATTGGCGCCTTTTACCAACCGCAGTGCGTGATTGTAGACACCGACGTCCTCACTACGCTGCCTGCACGTGAAGTGAGAGCAGGGCTGGCCGAGGTGTTGAAATATGGATTGATAAGCAAGCCGAAATTTTTCCATTGGCTGGCAGAAAATAGCGAAAAGCTGCTGCAACTGGATGCGGCCTGCCTAACCCAGGCAATCAAAACCTGCTGCGAGGTTAAGGCCGATGTTGTGGCTGCGGATGAGAAAGAGTCCGGGGTTCGAGCCTTACTGAATCTGGGCCATACCTTCGGGCATGCGATAGAGACAGCCACAGGCTATGGCACTTGGCTGCATGGAGAAGCCGTCGCCATGGGGATGGTCATGGCGGCGGATCTATCCATGCGCTTGGGGTGGATTGACCAGCAATCCGCACAGCAGGTGAGGACAGTTCTGGAGAATAATTTTGGTTTGCCCGTAGTTCCTCCTGCCGGCATAAGTACGCAGCAGTACCAGGAACTCATGGCGAGTGATAAGAAAGCCGAACTGGGTAAGGTCCGTTTCGTGTTGCTGACGGCTATCGGGCAGGCTGTAATCGAAACTGATATCGATAGCGAGTGCCTGCAAGCGACGTTGAAAGCTGGAAACCGGCTCTGTATGTGAACTGCCAGAGAAACTATTTAGATCTCGAGTTTGAGCCGTTACCATGCTTCCCGACCCCCTTTCCCTCCCATTCATTGTGTATATGAATGGCTCGTGTAGAATTGTCCCCCTTTTTTAAGCCTTCTTGCAGTGATGGTGCCTGCCTGCTTAGCGGGTCCTGGTTAATTCCCATGATCACGGCTGGGCTTGATCCTGTGGCAAAACTGAAGATAAGTTGGACAGGGGTGTCCTGTGTTGCTAAAAAATGATCGGTTCCTGAAAGCCTTGGCGAGGGAGAAAGTCGACGTAACGCCGGTATGGATGATGCGACAGGCTGGACGCTACCTGCCTGAGTATCGCAGCATCCGCAAACAGGCCGGAGATTTTCTGTCTCTGTGCCAGAATCCAGAACTGGCCTGTGAAGTCACGCTGCAACCACTGCGACGCTATGCCTTCGATGCCGCAATTTTGTTTTCGGATATATTGACCATACCCGATGCCATGGGCCAGGGGCTTTATTTTGCCGAAGGTGAGGGGCCGAAGTTTCGCAAAGTCATTCGCTCGGCAGCCGATGTGGACAACTTGCCCGATGTGAATATTGCCGATGAGCTTTCTTATGTCACCGATGCGGTTGCGCTTATCAGGAAGGAATTGAATGGATCGGTACCGCTGATCGGTTTCTCCGGCAGTCCCTGGACTCTGGCTACTTATATGATAGAAGGTGGCGGCAGCAAGGATTTTCGATTCGCCAAACAGTTCTTGTACAATCATCCCGAGGCGATGCATCTGTTGCTGGATAAGCTGGCGCTGGCGGTTACCGACTACCTCAATGCCCAGATTCGGGCCGGTGCACAGGCCCTGCAGATATTCGATACCTGGGGTGGCATCCTCACTAGCGCCGCCTACCGGGAATTCTCTCTCGACTACATGAGCAAGATTATTGGCGGGCTGATCACGGAAAACGAAGGGCGCAAGGTGCCGGTGATCGTCTTCACCAAGAATGGTGGCCAGTGGTTACAGGCAATTGCCGATTGTGCGTGTCAGGCCATTGGCCTGGATTGGACCACGGACATCGGCACGGCAAGAAGCCAAGTTGGAGAGCGGGTAGCACTGCAGGGAAATATGGATCCGACCCTGCTCTATGCAAGCATCGAATCCATTCGCAGGGAGGTGGCTACCATCCTTAAAAGCTTCGGTGCCGGCTCCGGGCATGTCTTCAATTTGGGGCATGGAATAACACCAGAAGTAGATCCTGAACACGTGGCAGTGTTTGTGGAGGCGGTCCATGAGCTCTCAAGTCAATATCACGCTTGAGGATGGGGGGCCGCTCACCGCGATTGTGAGCTTCGGTTCGAATCTTGCCTATGGTAAGCGTTCAGTTGCAGACGTACTCGGCGTTGCCATCGAAACACTACGGGCATTCAGTCTTGCTCCGGTACTGGTTTCGTCTTTCTACCAAACCGAACCCCTGGGCTGTACTCCCGGCACGCCAGATTTCATCAATGGGATAATCATCTTAAAGCCTCTGGGGCACCTGTCTGCAGTGGCCTTTCTTGAGGAACTGCATCGCATCGAGAGGCGTTTTGGGCGCAAACAGAGCGGAGATAGAGGCAAAATAAGCAGCCAGGCCAGCGCCACTTCTCTCCATCGAGCACGCTCGCTGGATCTGGATTTAATTTGCTGGGGCAAGCTGCACTCCGATTCAGGCAGCCTGGTGCTGCCCCATCCCCGCGCCCACCTCAGGCGATTTGTGCTGGCACCCCTGACAGAGCTGGTTCCCGGTCTGATCTTGCCAGGACAGACCCTGACCGTGCAAGCGCTGCTCTCAGGCCTGGATTGTGTCGGGGCTGTGTCGCGCCTGAAGTCTTTTTAGAAATTTAAACTGTTGAATTATAACAATAAAATATGGGATTCGACGGTCTGCGGCGAAATCCCAGTGATACCGGCGCACGGCGCGTCAGGCGGCCGTTTTTGCGCACCGATTCACACAAATTAAGTGTCCATATTCCCCCGGCAATGGTAGGATGCTGAAGTTGTTTGGTGTATTCAAAACATCTCCGACGATTCCTGTGGAGAACAATCGGGGCCGGATCCCGTGAGATTAACTACATAACGGAACCGGGCAGCTCGATAGTCTGGATCAACGGGGCAGAAAGAAACCAAGGTATGAATTGCAAACCCACACAGATTGCATTGGCTTTACTGTTCACGGTGGCTGGCTCCATGCCCCTTGCTGTGGCCCAGGGCCAAAGCGTGGCTCAGATTCAGAATGATAGCTTCGACGCCGGTGATGCCGATGTTGTCACCAGTTTCCGCGTTGCACCGTCTTCCTCTTTAATTGACGCTCCGCTGTTCCGGATGGATCGCAACATCGAGCAGAAAGACTTTCAGGGCGCGGTTATCGACGACGTACTGAATTTTAATCTGGGTGTGCAGATCAGTCCCTTCACCGGGCTGAATGTACGCGCCGACGCCTGGCGCCTGCAGGTCGATGAAGCCCCTGCTAGAAGCATTGGCAGCAACCGCTGGCAAAACGGACCGTCACAACTTTATATCGAAGACTCTGACATTAATGAATTTGGGTTGAGCAATCCGCTACTGGGTTCCAAGCTGGAGACCCAGGGCTTCGATCTTGGCGCTTCCTATGTCTGGGATACATCCAGATTCGGCCAGTTTACACTCAGTTCCAAGACTACCTACGTCGAGCAGTTTGACAACCAGGGCAGCCTGTTGGAGCTTGGTGGCGGCGAACTCGGCGGCCTTCAAGACAGAATGGTAAGTCCTGAGTTGCAAAGCAGCCTGATGCTCAGCTGGCAAGTCGGCAATCACACTGCCAGTGCCATCACTAACTATATCAATTCGTTCAAGGATATCAGCGAGTTGGATATTGATGAGCTTAACGACTTGGTCGACAACATCACCACAGTGGATTTTCAGTACGGCTATAGCGTTGAAACGGGCTCCAATGCTCGCGCTATTATCTCCTTCGGAATTCGTAATATTTTCAATGAAAATACCGCACAGATCTTCAACTCCAATACCCGCATCCTCGATCAAAATGGTCGCGTCGCCTACGGCTCCATCAAGTATCAATTCTGATCGATCAGTATTCATCCGACCTTAAACCTCGGCTCTAAAAAATTCAGGGTCGGTGTCCTCTCGCACACCACTCAGCGGCAACGTCTTGTGACTGCGATCAGCGACTGGCCCGTGCCAGACACCAGACGTCGATGTGACGGATTCCGCAGCCTCGCAATTCTCTGCTCACCGAAGACACCGTCGCCATGGTTGTCACCACGTCATCGATCAGCGCCACCGATTTCACCCGATGCAGTAACACATTGTCCGCCACGCCAAAGGCATTTTTTAAATTCTGCTTGCGGGCGCCTGCGGAATGCATCTTTGTCTGAGCCGTGGTATCCCGCATTTTCACGATGGCATTTCGACTGAGAGGTATATCGCATTTTTTCGACACTACTCTGGCGATCTCCAGCGCCTGGTTAAATCCGCGCTGGCGCAGGCGTTTTGGATGTAGCGGGACCGGTAATAACAAATCCGGTGGGGTGGTATTTCTATAGTGTTGTGCGATTTTTTCTGCTAACAGGAGCGCCAGAACATTGCCGGCTTCGAATCGCGCCCTGAATTTGAAGCCGGAGAGCAGACTGTCGATTGGCGATTGGTAACGAAAAGCCGCTCTGCAGCACGCAAAGGGAGGTGGATGTAGCGTACATCCAGCGCATGATCTGGGGTTTGGAGCAGTTGCGGGTAGTTCCTCGCCACAGCGAATACAGCAGGGTCCGGCCCAGGGTAAATCGAATTCACAATCCGGGCACAGGCTGTATGCAGCCCGGCTGGATTTTCCGCAGACAATGCACGGACTGGGCATCAGCTGCAGCAGTCGTCGGGAAAGATTCAGCACCGGTGTCTCCGGCAAAGGGGTTTCCCTGTCTTAGGGCTACTTCGAATAGAAGGCTTCGGGAGCAGGGTTGCAAAGGCGCAATCTGAGTATAGGCAGTGCCGCGAAAACCACCAAGGTTTGGCCACAATAGGGAGTACCTGTTCGCGGCTGCTTCACTTATAATTGTGATTCGCAGTGAGTAAACCGGGGAACAGAAAAGATGCCGACCTATAGTGCTCCGTTAACGGACATGCGGTTTCTGTTGAGTGATGTATTCAAAGCAGAAGAATTATTCGCAGCAATGCCAGACACGGAAGAAGTTACCGAAGATCTGATTGCTGCCATCCTGGAAGCGGCTGCAAAGATGGCAGCAGGTCTGCTGTCGCCGCTTAACCAAAGCGGTGATCAGGAAGGCTGTCATTTCGACGCCGGTGTGGTCACCACGCCAAAAGGATTCAGGGAAGCATTCCGGGCTTATGCTGAGGGTGGCTGGCCGGCATTAACTGGTGATGTCGATTATGGCGGTCAGGGCATGCCGACGGTGCTTTCGGCACTGCTGGAGGAGATGGCGTTTGCCGCCAACTCATCATTCGCGCTTTATGCCATACTCACCACCGGCGTCACCCATAGCCTCAGCCGACTTGGCAGCGCCGAACTCAAGGAAAAGTATCTCCCCAGGATGTATGACGGAACCTGGTCGGGCAGTATGTGTCTGACGGAAGCCCACGCCGGCACCGATTTGGGAATGATTCGTACCTTGGCCGTGCCCACGGCAGATGGCAATTATGAATTGAGCGGCACCAAGATCTTTATCACCGCTGGTGAGCACGACCTCACCGAAAATATTATCCACCTGGTGTTGGCCAAATTACCCGATGCGCCGGCCGGACCCCGAGGCATCTCACTATTCCTGGTGCCGAAGTTTCTGGTCGACGATGCCGGCAATACTGGTGAACGTAATACTGTCAAATGTGGCTCAATAGAGCACAAGATGGGCATCAGGGCTTCTGCTACCTGTGTGCTCAATTTCGAGGCCGCGAAGGGTTATTTAGTGGGTGAGTTGAACCAGGGGATGTCCAATATGTTCACCCTGATGAATTATGCTCGTTTGTCCATGGGCATACAGGGCAACGGTCTGGCAGACGCGAGCTATCAGATAGCCTCGGCCTATGCCAAAGAACGACTCCAGGGCAGAGCGGCGTCCGGATCGCAGCAGGCCGACCAGGCCGCCGATCCCATTCTCGTGCATCCGGATGTGAGAAGAATGCTGCTCACCATGCGATCCAATGTTGTTGCTGGCCGCGCCCTGTCGATGTATGCAGCAATGCAACTGGACATATCCCGCTTTCATCCTGAGTCTGCAGCCCGGAATAAGGCAGAGCAATTGGTGGCCCTGCTGATTCCGGTGCAGAAAGCCTATTGCACAGATCGGAGTTTTGAGGCCTGTGTGCTGGGTCAGCAGGTGCTTGGAGGGCATGGTTACATCACCGAATGGGGGCTGGAACAGAATGTGCGCGATGCTCGCATCGCGCAAATTTATGAAGGAGCCAATGGTGTTCAGGCGCTGGATTTGATGGGCCGAAAAACAGTGCGTGGCAAGGGTGAACTGTTGCAAGTGTTAGTTGCGGAGATGGATGAATTTGTGGCGGAGCAGCGGGGGGTTGCCACCATGGTAGCGCCACTGCACGCGTTCGAAGAATGTAAACGGCGACTGATAGACTCCACCGCATCTGTAATTAAAAGTGCAGCCGACGATCCCGATCAGCTTGGAGCGGCTTCCTATGCTTACCTGGAATTGATGGGCCTGACATTGTATTGCTTTATGTGGCAGCGCATTCTCGCCGCTGCCTTTGCGGCGATCGAGTCGGGCCAGGGCAATCAGGATTACTGTGATGGACTGGTTAAAACCGGTGAATTCTTTATCCAGCGTTTACTGCCCCGAAGCAGGGCGCTGGTAGAGGAGATCGCCGCCGGGCCTGAAGCCCTGATGGCTCTTAGGGCTGAACAGTTTTAGCGATTTCTACGAGTGTGCTAGATCACCCAGTCTATGTTGTCGGCGAACAGCGTCTTGTACTGCTCGAGGTCTTCATTGTTCTCACCCACCAGCACCATATTGCCTTCGCCCATCGGTACCACAATGCCATTGAAACGTTCGTCGTGAAAACTGTACTCGATGCTAACAGGTCTATTGTTAATCACGATCACGCTCACAGCACCCTGAGTCCCTTCAAATATTAGATGAGCGCTCTGGAATGCGGGCATTACTTCACAGGCTTTGACCGCCTTATCGTTTTGTAGACTCTCAAGAGACCGCCATGCACGCAAAAAAGTTTCCTGTACCAGATCTTCGGCCATGGGCTGGTTTTTGCAGAGCCAGAACGCATAGCGATAGACATCCTGATATAGCGCAGCAACCAGCGATTCATACCGTTGTTTCTTGGTATTACCTTGTAAGATCGGGATTTCGTCCATTATTCTTCATTCTTGGTTAAAAAGCACAGTGGCATCGGCGGACATTGACCTAAGGCCCACGTTGCAGAACATGATTGGACCCCCCCCCCTCGGGCTGAGAGTGTGCCTAAATTGGCAGCCTGCATCAAGTTATTTACTCGGCCCTAGCAGCGGCAGCAAAAACCGGCCATTCCCCAGCTTTTGTCAAATTGCCCGGCACTGGACGGTTTAGCTTCAATTGGTCCACCTGTATACTTGCCCCCAATTCAAATAAGGCGGATTGAGTCCTTCACGGATCGAGTCCAGGGTAAATCGAAGCATGATAAAAGTTGCCATCGCTGGAGCAGCCGGCCGAATGGGCAGGGAGCTGGTTGAAGCCATCACTCACAGTGAATCAGATATCGCAGTGTCAGTGGCGACGGTGCGTGCCGATGATCCGGCCCTGGGTGTCGACGTCGGCCTGCTGGCTGTGGGTTCGGCGCTGGGAGTCGAGACCGTCGCAGAACTGGATTCAGTGCTCGATGATTTCGATGTGCTGATTGACTTTACGACGCCAGAGGCGACACTTCAGCACCTGGCCCTGTGTCAACAAAACCGCAAAGCTATGGTAATTGGCACTACCGGATTTTCGGAATCACAACATCAGCGGATTGCGAATAGCGGCGAAACCATCCCCATCGTATTTGCACCCAATATGAGTATCGGGGTGAATCTCTGTTTCAATTTGCTGGAACAGGCGGCCAGGGTGTTGGGAGATGATGTCGATATCGAGATAATCGAAGCCCATCATCGGCATAAGAAAGACGCCCCATCCGGCACCGCACTAAAGATGGGCGAGATTGTGGCCCAGGCCTTGGATCGAAATCTCCAGCAAGTTGCACTCTATGGCAGGGAGGGGATGGGTGAAGAACGGGACCGGAAGACGATTGGGTTTTCCACGGTCAGAGCTGGGGATATCGTAGGTGATCACACCGTCATATTTGCTGGCCTCGGTGAGCGAGTCGAGATTACGCACAAGGCCAGCAGCCGCATGACTTTTGCCATTGGTGCGGTGCGTGCCGCGAACTGGATTGCCGATAAAGATCCGGGGCTGTACTCGATGCGGGATGTATTGAATTTGTAAAGACGCCTCTGAATCATGGCTTACCGTCTCTGCGTGATCTGAAGCGTACAGCTGCAATGCGCACTTCGCCGGTAAAACTGCCGCTCCCAGCCCACGCCCCTCGCCTACATTGACCGCCATGGATGGCGGGAATGCAGGTTTTGCCGGAGCAAAAACCTGCCCAATTGTCACCTTGATTGCGAAACCGCCTGAAGGACAGAGACTATATGACGTTATTCAAAGGTGCCTAAACCCGATATATCCAGAAATGGGCAATAACTTGATGGACAAGTCGACCAGTTTTTCTTAATATACTCCCTCAGTATGTTCGATGCTGAAACCTTTACGAATTGACAATAAAACGGATTGGAGAAATTCTTCATTCCGCTTTTTTTTGCGCATTTTTTTCACTGAATTGAGTGGCTAAGTTTTTAGTCAGGAGTAATTGTGGTCGGATCAGCTGTGCTGGCATTAGAAGACGGCAGTACTTTTCATGGTTCCGCGATTGGAACCGAAGGGTGCTCCAATGGTGAGGTGGTCTTCAATACTTCCATGACCGGATACCAGGAAATACTCACCGACCCCTCATACGCAAAGCAGATAATTACCCTCACCTATCCCCATATCGGTAACACCGGAACCAATGAAGATGATAACGAATCGGATCAGATCTGGGCATCGGGCCTGGTGATTCGAGACCTGCCCTTGCTAGCCAGCAGTTGGCGCCAGCAACAAACCCTGGATGAGTTTCTAAAGCAAAGGCAGCTTGTCGCTATCGCCAACATCGATACGCGCCGGCTTACCCGGGTCCTGCGTGACAAGGGCCCCCTCAATGGCTGCGTACTCTCCGGTCGCTTGTTGACAGACGGAGGCGAGGCGGCCGCGATTGCACAGGCCCGGTCTTTTCCTGGACTCAAGGGTATGGATCTGGCCAAAGAAGTATCAGTTGCCGAAAGCTATCATTGGCAAGATGGTGTCTGGGATCCGGAGTCCGGCTATGGCCCACCTCGAGCTTCACATTGTAAAGTAGTAGCCTACGATTTCGGGATTAAACGCAATATCCTGCGAATGTTGGCAGATCGGGGTTGCGATCTTACCGTGGTTCCAGCCCAGACCAGTGCCGAGGCGGTACTGGCCTTGAATCCCGATGGTATTTTTCTGTCTAACGGACCCGGAGACCCGGAGCCTTGCGACTATGCAATCGAGGCAATCACTACCCTGGTAGATGCTTCGATCCCTGTTTTTGGTATTTGCCTCGGATACCAATTGCTGGCCCTAGCCTGTGGTGCGACCACTATTAAGATGCGCCTGGGACACCATGGTGCTAACCACCCGGTACAGAATCTTGATGATGGCAGAGTTCTTATCACCAGTCAGAATCACGGTTTTGCAGTGGATGCGGGCAGTCTGCCCGACAATTTGAGGGCCACACACAAGTCCTTATTCGACGGCTCATTGCAGGGAATAGAACGAGTAGATCGGCCAGCCTTTGGTTTTCAAGGCCACCCGGAAGCGAGTCCCGGACCACACGATGTGGCACCCCTGTTTGATCATTTCATCGAGTTGATGGTGGCGAAAGGCAGTGTCAGGGCCATCGCAAGCAAGTGAGTGACCCTAAATTCGCAAACCAGAAATAACGCCTTATGCCAAGAAGAACAGACATCAGTAGCATCCTCATCCTCGGTGCGGGCCCGATAATCATCGGTCAGGCCTGCGAATTTGATTATTCCGGCACCCAGGCCTGCCAGGCGCTAAAAGAAGAAGGTATTCGGGTCATCCTGGTGAATTCCAATCCTGCTACCATCATGACTGACCCATCGATGGCTGATGCAACCTACATAGAGCCCGTGACTTGGTCCATCGTCGAAAAGATAATCGCCAAGGAAAAACCCGACGCTATCCTTCCGACCATGGGAGGGCAGACGGCACTCAACTGTGCGTTGGATCTAAATCGCCATGGCATCTTGCAGAAATATGGCGTGGAACTGATCGGCGCCAGTGTTGAAGCCATCGACAAGGCAGAAGACCGTGAGCTATTTGACCAGGCTATGCTCTCCATTGGCATGGCAACACCGGTACACGGCATGGCACACGACATGGAGCAGGCCCAGGAAGCGCTTAAAAAGGTAGGATTTCCCTGCATTATCAGGCCATCTTTTACCATGGGTGGCACCGGTGGCGGCATCGCCTACAACCGGGAAGAATTTGACGAAATCTGTACCCGCGGGCTTGAGCTATCACCAACCCACGAACTGTTGATCGATGAGTCTCTGATAGGCTGGAAAGAGTTCGAACTGGAAGTGGTTCGAGATAAGAATGATAACTGTATTATCGTCTGCTCCATCGAGAATTTCGATGCCATGGGTGTACATACAGGAGACTCCATTACCGTTGCGCCAGCACAGACACTGACGGACAAGGAATACCAAATTCTGAGAAATGCAGCTATCGCTGTGCTCAGGGAGATCGGTGTCGAGACTGGTGGTTCCAACGTACAGTTTGCGATCAATCCTGTAGATGGCAGGCTCGTCATTATCGAGATGAATCCACGGGTATCCCGTTCCTCGGCACTGGCATCCAAGGCGACCGGTTTTCCAATCGCCCGTGTCGCCGCGAAACTGGCTATTGGATTTACCCTGGATGAATTACGCAATGAGATTACCGGTGGAGTCACGCCAGCCTCCTTCGAGCCAACCATCGATTACGTGGTAACAAAAATCCCCCGGTTCACCTTCGAAAAATTTCCTGACGCCAATGACCGTATTACCACACAGATGAAGTCGGTGGGAGAAGTCATGGCTATAGGCAGGACTTTTCAGGAATCCCTGCAAAAAGCCCTGCGCGGACTCGAGGTTGGCGTCTGTGGCTTCAATTCAATTCTGGATACCGGGCTCAGTGATGCCAAGGAAATTCTCACCAGGGAACTCACGGAACCTGGTGCGCAGCGGATCTGGTACCTGGGAGATGCCTTCAGGCAGGGCTGGCCGATTGAAACTGTTTACCAATTGTCCGGCATCGATCCCTGGTTCCTGGTGCAGCTAGAAGATTTGATACGCACGGAGGAGAGTCTCGCAGGGAAATCCCTGTCAGATCTGGACAAGGCGGCGATGTTTGCTCTCAAGCGCAAGGGCTTCTCCGATGAACGCTTGTCACAACTGCTCGGTGTCAAGGAAATCGAAGTACAACGGGTGCGTCACGGCCTTGGTGTACGGCCGGTCTACAAACGCGTCGACACTTGCGCCGCCGAATTTGCTTCCGCTACGGCCTATATGTATTCCACCTATGAGGAGGAATGCGAGGCTGCACCTTCGACCCGGGACAAGATCATTGTGTTAGGGGGGGGTCCTAATCGCATTGGTCAGGGCATTGAATTCGATTACTGCTGCGTTCATGCCGCCCTCGCCATGCGCGAAGATGGCTATGAAACCATTATGGTTAACTGCAATCCGGAAACTGTATCCACGGATTTCAATATCTCGGATCGATTGTACTTCGAGCCACTCACCTTCGAAGATGTAATAGAGATCGCCGAACTTGAAAAGCCCAAGGGCGTGATCGTGCAGTTTGGAGGCCAGACCCCACTGAACCTGGTAAAGCGTCTTGAACAGGCGGGAGTGCCAGTCATAGGAACTTCACCGGATGCTATAGATCGCGCGGAAGATCGTGAGCGCTTTCAAAAGCTCATTCAAAAACTCGATCTCAAGCAGCCAGCTAACCGCACCGTGCGGAGTGTGGAGGAAAGCATCAGGGCTGCAGAAGAAATTACCTACCCCCTGGTGGTCAGGCCCTCCTATGTGCTTGGTGGTCGAGCGATGGAGATCGTTTACAACGACGTGGAGTTAAAGCGCTACATGCACGATGCAGTCAAGGTCTCCAAGGATAGCCCGGTATTGCTGGATTATTTCCTTAATTCCGCCATCGAGATCGACGTTGATCTGGTAAGTGATGGCAAGCAGGTGGTAGTCGGTGCAATTATGCAACACATCGAGCAGGCTGGCATCCACTCGGGAGACTCGGCCTGTTCCCTGCCTCCCTACAATTTACCAAAGGCTGTGCAAGATGAAATTCGGGGCCAGGTTTCGAGGCTGGCGTTGGAGTTGGGTGTGATTGGATTGATGAACACCCAGCTCGCTTACCAGGATGGGGAAATCTACATCATCGAGGTAAATCCCCGGGCCTCACGAACCGTGCCATTTGTCTCCAAGTGTATTGGGCGATCGCTGGCGAAGGTGGCGGCACGGTGCATGACGGGTGTAAGTCTGCAAGATCAGAAATTTACTACAGAGATAGTGCCAGAGACTTATGCAGTCAAGGAGGCGGTATTTCCATTTAACAAATTCCCGGGTGTGGATCCGATTCTGGGACCGGAGATGAAATCCACCGGTGAGGTTATGGGTGTAGGCAAAACCTTCGCTGAGGCCTATGCCAAGGCGCAGATGGCTGCGGGAGAAGTCATCGAAACATCCGGCAATGCCTTCATCAGTGTAAGAGATCACGACAAGCCTTACGTCGTGGAAGTTGCCCGCAAGCTACTGGCATTTGGCTATGCCCTGGTAGCGACCCACGGCACTGCAAAAGTGCTGGAAGACGCCAATCTTCCAGTTACTGGTGTGAATAAAGTCGCCCAGGGTAGACCCCACATAGTCGATATGCTAAAAAATGACGAGATCCAGGTCATCGTCAACACCACCGACGGAAGACAGGCGATCGCCGATTCTTCTTTGATAAGGCGCACGGCCCTGCGGCATGATGTGTTCTGTACCACGACGATTGCCGGGGCGCTTGCAGTTTGCGAAGCGCTGGAATTCGGCGATAAAATGTCTGTCTACACAATTCAACAGCTACACGCGGCTTTACACTAAATTCAATCCCCCGGATATTCAGAATCAGCATCGAGTATCTGTTCGAGGTTAACGAGTTATGCAAAAATTTCCCATGACGGTTAGCGGTGAGGCATCTCTGCGCCGGGAACTTAACGAATTGAAATCCGTCAGCCGTCCGATAATCACGGCGGCGATCGCGGAGGCCAGGGCGCATGGCGACTTAAAAGAGAATGCTGAATATCATGCGGCCCGCGAGCAGCAAAGTTTTTGCGAGGGCAGGGTAAAGGAGATCGAAAGCAAGCTATCTAATTCCCAGGTGATTGATGTCAGTAAGATCGAGCCGACGGGGCGGGTAATATTCGGCACTACCGTGACCCTGATAAATCTCGAGACCGAAGCTACGGTCACATACCAGATCGTAGGCGAAGACGAAGCCGACGTATCCAGTGGCAAGATTTCGGTGATCTCACCTATCGCCAGGGCCATGATGGGAAAAGAAGAAGGCGAAGAGATCGTACTGAAGGCCCCCGCCGGCGACATCGAATACGCGATCGATACGATTCAGCATATTTAAAGTTACCGGTCCACTAATTCAGCTACGATTGCGAAGCAGATTCGACAGGCGTGGGTCAGGGTTCTTGGCCGCTCGATAAAACAGGACTATGTGGCCGATACTCTGCACACACTGTGCCTTGAAATCATTGCAGATTGATTCGGTGAGGGCTTGCTTGTCGGATCGGTTCGCGGTCACCAGCTTGAGCTTGATGAGTTCGTGGTCCTTCAATGCTCGCTCAAGTTCGTCGTGAACATTCTCGGTGATGCCTTTTTGTGCAATGGTCACCACCGGCTTTAAATTGTGCCCGATAGCTCGGAAGCGTTTTCTGACTGCGTTACTTAGAGCCATGTGCGGGAGACGTCCTCTGTTTGAAGGTTGCGGAGTTTAGCACGTAAATTGATATCCTATGTGTTCTATCATTTTCCAGTATCCAGAAAATCTATGGCCAGATCGAAAACCAGTAAACAGTGGTTGAAAGAGCATTTTGACGATGCCTATGTGAAACGCAGCAAGGAGCAGGGTTATCGCTCACGGGCCAGCTTCAAGTTGTTGGAGATTCAACAGAAAGATCACTTGATTAAACCCGGGATGTCGGTGGTGGACTTGGGTGCGGCGCCCGGTGGGTGGTCCCAGGTAGCGGCGGAATTAGTGGGAAGCAAAGGCAACGTGCTTGCTAGCGATATGCTGGCAATGGATGCACTGCCGAGAGTGGAGTTTGTGCTGGGGGATTTCACCGAAACTCCGGTGTTTGACGAACTCTTGTCTAAACTCGATGGTCGGGTCGCGGACCTTGTAATTTCTGACATGGCCCCCAATATGAGTGGAATCAAGGACATCGATCAGCCAAGGATCATGTATCTGGCTGAACTGGCTCTGGAGTTGGCGCAAGCGATACTGAAACCGGGCGCTAGCTTCCTCGTCAAAGTATTCCATGGGGAAGGTTATGAGGCCTATTTGAAGCAGTTGCAGGCTGGTTTTAACAGCGTGAAGTCCAGGAAACCCGGGGCTTCAAGGGCACGATCGCGCGAAGTCTACCTGCTCGCCCGTGGTTTTCAGAGACCGGACTGAATTTTCGTGCAATATTTCGTACAGACATTAGAATGGTAGCTAAGTGGGGAACGGGTTCGGTCGGCTGTCTGCTTTACCCTACGCCTGCTGGATTTATTAATACAATTTTCTACGCATTGGGGATAAGGTCTTGAATGATATGGCAAAAAATCTGATTCTCTGGATGATCATCGCTGGTGTATTGTTGACAGTTTTCAACAATATTAACCAGGAAACCGTAGAGGACAGCATCAATTACTCCCAATTTGTACGGGAAGTACGCTCCGGTCGTGTCGAAATGGTGGAGCTGGCAGGCATCAATATCACCGGCGTGCGCTCTGATAACACCCAATTCCGCACCGTGATGCCATTGATTGGCGACGATCAGTTGATGAATGACCTGTTCGATAACGGGGTTGAAATTGTTGCCAACGAGCCAGAGCAGCAAAGTATCTGGACCCAGTTACTGGTTGCCAGCTTCCCTATACTCATCATCATTGCCCTGTTCTTCTTTTTCATGCGGCAAATGCAGGGCGGAGGCGTCGGGGGCAAAGGCGGACCGATGTCCTTCGGTAAAAGTAAGGCGAAATTACTGGGCGAGGATCAGATTAAGATTACTTTCGCCGATGTTGCCGGTGTCGATGAGGCCAAGGCAGATGTGGAGGAACTGGTCGAATTCCTGCGGGAGCCAGACAAATTTCAGCGCCTCGGAGGTCGCGTTCCTCGCGGTATCTTATTGGTGGGGCAGCCGGGAACTGGTAAAACCTTACTCGCCAAGGCCATAGCAGGCGAAGCCAAGGTTCCTTTCTTCTCCATTTCCGGATCAGATTTTGTTGAGATGTTTGTCGGGGTCGGTGCTTCTCGCGTGCGTGACATGTTTGAACAGGCTAAGAAGCAAGCGCCTTGTATCATTTTCATCGACGAAATTGATGCAGTAGGTCGTCACCGGGGAGCCGGTCTGGGCGGTGGGCACGATGAGCGTGAACAAACCTTGAACCAGTTGCTGGTGGAGATGGATGGCTTCGAGGCCAATGACGGTGTCATTGTAATGGCGGCGACTAACCGGCCTGATGTGTTAGACCCGGCACTATTACGGCCGGGTAGATTCGACCGACAGGTGGTAGTAAGTCTGCCTGACATACGTGGTCGTGAACAGATATTGAAAGTGCATATGCGAAAAGTGCCAATCGATGACGATGTGAAGGCAAATGTAATAGCCCGGGGTTCTCCAGGGTTTTCCGGAGCAGATCTGGCTAACCTGGTGAATGAGGCAGCGTTGTTTGCGGCGAGGGCAGGTCGACGTCTGGTTACCATGGAAGAATTCGAAAAAGCAAAAGACAAGATCATGATGGGCGCCGAACGAAAGTCCATGGTGATGTCGGAGAAGGAAAAGCTTAACACCGCATATCACGAAGCCGGACATGCCATCGTCGGTCGCCTGATGCCGGATCATGACCCGGTTTACAAGGTCAGTATAATTCCGCGTGGCCGGGCTCTGGGTGTAACCATGTTTCTGCCCGAAGAAGATCGTTACAGTATCAGCAGGCAGCACATCATCAGTAATATTTGCAGCCTCTACGGAGGACGGATCGCGGAAGAAATGACACTCGGCAAGGATGGTGTGACAACTGGCGCTTCAAATGACATTCAGCGCGCAACGGAGATGGCTAGGAATATGGTTACGAAGTGGGGCTTGTCCGACAAGCTCGGACCTGTACTATATTCTGAAGATGATGGTGAAATATTTCTTGGGCGCTCGGCGGCAATGCATCAGAAAACAGTCTCAAGCGATACCGCCATCGCTATCGATAAAGAAGTGCGAAGAATCATCGACGCCTGCTACAAGAAAGCAGAAGACTTGCTCGAGAGTAACAAAGAAAAACTGGAACTGATGAAAGATGCTCTGATGGAATATGAAACCATCGATGCGCTTCAGATCGATGACATCATGGCGGGAAAAGCCCCAAGACCTCCCGCAGACTGGTCTGACAGCAACAACAAGACCGAGAGTGACGACAAGGATTCTGACACCAGCAAAGTGAACAAAGGCGAAACCGACAAATCCAGTAAGATTGGTGGACCCGCCAGCGAACACTAGGCGCAGCACTCGATCCACCGCAAGCCTTAATTGTGACACACATCATTACAGCAGGGGATAGACAGATAGATCTGTCATCTCCTGCCTGTATGGGTGTCATAAACCTTACACCGGATTCCTTTTCTGACGGCGCTCAGCTTAAGAAAGACGACCGCAGTAAATTCGAAGTAGATCTCGCCAAGGCTCTTAGCCGCGCCGGCACTTTAGTTGCAGAGGGGGCACTCTTTATCGACGTCGGTGGTGAGTCCACACGGCCTGGCGCCGAGGCTGGTTCTACACAAGAAGAATTGAGTCGCGTGATTCCGGTTATCGAGGCCATACACGCCAATCTCGACGTTTGCATCTCCGTCGATACCAGTTCCCCGATAGTGATGCTGGAGGCAATCAGGGCAGGCGCCGAATTTATTAATGACATTCGGGCGCTTGCCAACCCGCAGACAATTAAGATAATCAAGGACAGCGGCGTGGCAGTGTGTTTGATGCACATGCAGGGTGATCCAGGCTCGATGCAGAAAACAGTTTCTTATGACGATGTGACCGAAGAAGTATTCACCTTCCTCAGGGAGAGAGTTCAGCTTTGTCTCGACAGCGGCATCGGTAGGGGTCATCTGGTAATCGATCCAGGATTTGGATTCGGAAAATCCCTGCAACATAATTATCAATTACTCAAGAACCTACCTCGACTGCAGGAACTGGAATTACCGATACTGGTAGGCATTTCCCGAAAATCGATGATTGGTGGTATCACCGACAAGCCAGTCGGGGAGCGCCTGGCCGGGTCCATAGCCGCCACCACCCATGCACTTCTGGGTGGTGCGAATATAGTTCGTGCACACGATGTGGCTGCCACCGTCGATGCAATTAGAGTAAACTCTGCGTTCTCTATTGCATAAGCTTATATCGGCTGAGGTTTAACAGAGCATTATATGCAATCAAAAACAAAAAAATACTTTGGTACCGACGGCATCCGGGGCACAGTGGGCACGGCGCCTATCACCCCGGATTTCATGCTCAAACTCGGTTGGGCAGCAGGTAAAGTATTTGCCCGTGAAGGCAATGGACGTAACAAAATCCTGATCGGCAAGGACACTCGCATTTCCGGTTATATGTTTGAAGCGGCGCTTGAGGCTGGCGTGACTGCAGCCGGTGTCGACATCAATCTGCTGGGACCGATGCCAACCCCAGCAATAGCTTATCTGACTCGAACCTTGCGAGCCCAGGCTGGTATCGTCATTAGCGCTTCTCATAATGCTTTTGAAGACAATGGCATAAAATTTTTCTCCAGTGAGGGAAGCAAACTTGCCGATAATGTCGAGTATGCGATAGAGGAAGAACTGGCGAAAAATGTGTCAACTGTCACCTCTGATACCTTGGGTAAAGCGTCCCGAATCGCTGACGCTGCGGGTAGGTATATCGAATTTTGTAAAAGTACCATCGGTACCAGCCTGAAATTCAATGGCCTGAAAATAGTCGTAGATTGTGCCCATGGGTCGACCTACCACATTGCACCGAGTGTATTTGAAGAACTCGGAGCCAAGGTTGTAGCTATTGGAGTCGCACCGGATGGACTTAACATTAACGAACAATGTGGCTCAACGTCACCCGATCTGCTGGTCGCAACAGTACTGGCGGAACAGGCTGACCTCGGGATCGCGTTCGATGGCGATGGCGATCGATTGGTGATGGTAGATCATCTCGGTAATGTGGTCGATGGCGACGAGTTACTCTACGTGATAGCCAGTGAAAAACGGCGCCAAAACATCGATTTCGGCGGCGTGGTAGGCACTGCCATGAGTAATCTGGGTCTGGAATTGGCGCTGGATGCACTGGGTGTGCCGTTCACCCGTACTGCGGTGGGCGATCGCTATGTAATGAAAGAATTGCTCGAGCGTGGCTGGGATCTGGGGGGTGAATCATCGGGGCATATTATTTGTCTGGACAAAACCACAACCGGCGACGGCATTGTGTCCGCGTTGCAGGCCCTGGCCGCAATAGTGAATAGTGAACAGGCGCTGGCAGATTTGAAGAGTAAGATGAACAAGTTTCCGCAATCCATGATTAATGTGAAACTTGTCACCGGGATTGATATTTCCGCCAACGAAATTGTTCAAACAGCGGTGTCTGACGTCGAATCCCAACTTGGGAAAAACGGCAGGGTGCTGCTGCGACCATCGGGAACTGAGCCTGTGGTGCGGGTCATGGTAGAGGGAGAAGACTTCGAGGTAGTGGATAAACTGGCGAAGGAACTGTCCGCGGTAGTGGCAAGCGAGTTCGGGTCCTAACCCGTGCTGTTATTGCAAGATCCGGACAACTTGGGTAGTATTGGCGCCCGCTTTGACCGGTGTCGGTTATAGCCATAAAACATGCTGATTAAAATAGCTCCGGGATTTCATGGTTGAAGAAAACATGCGCCGAAAACTGATCGTTGGCAATTGGAAGATGCATGGCTCCACGGATCAAATAAGCCAGCTATTGGAAGAAATCGAGTCGGGCAGTGAGCAATTGTTGGAAGACATCGAAATCTGTGTCTGTCCCACTTACCTGCACCTGGGTCTGGCATTCGATTTACTGGCTTCTAAATCAGGCGCGGGCAGAGGGCAAATAAAACTGGGCGCGCAGAACGTGCATGTTGAGCCGGCAGGCGCATTTACCGGTGAAGTGTCTGCCCAAATGCTGGCAGAATATGGCGTTAGCTACGTCATCGTAGGTCATTCAGAGCGACGGCAATTTTTTGCCGAGTCTGATCAGTTCATTGCAGAGAAATTCAGGGCTGCCCAGGCCTGTAGATTGACTCCCATCCTTTGTGTTGGTGAATCCCTGGATCAGAGGCAAGACAACGAGACGGAGCGGGTTGTGCTGAACCAGCTAGACGCGGTGATTGCCGCCGCTGGTATTGCAGCAATGAAGGAGGCGGTTATAGCCTATGAGCCGGTTTGGGCAATCGGCACGGGGGAAACAGCCACTCCTGCCCAGGCGCAGCAAGTTCACCGCACATTACGTGAACACCTGGATCGACTGGATTCGGTTATCGCTAAGGCCATACGTATTATTTATGGTGGCAGCGTAAATGCAGCCAATGCGAAGGAGTTGTTCAGTCAGCCGGATGTTGATGGCGGACTCGTGGGAGGGGCTTCTCTGGAAGCGGAAGAATTTATATCTATTTGTAAGAGCACGGATTAAGAATCATGCAAACTGTAATTGTAGTCATACATGTAATAGTAGCCATCACAATCATCGGCCTGGTCCTGTTGCAACAAGGCAAAGGTGCCGATGCCGGCGCTTCCTTTGGTGCAGGAGCCTCTCAGACAGTGTTTGGATCCTCGGGAAGTGGTAATTTTCTGGTACAGGCGACTACTGTGCTGGCGACAATTTTCTTCGTCACCAGCCTGTCATTGGCAATTTTCGCTAAATCCCAGTCTGGAGTAAGTGCTACTACGGGATTGCCTGTAGTGAATCAGGATATCCTGCAGGAGACCACGGCGGATAATCAATCCGATATACCCCAATTGGAAGCAGTGCCTGCGTCGAATGACAACCAGGACAGCGTGCCCAGCCTCCCAGATGATAATAATTAGGCATCGAGCGACAACGACGATCAGAATTAGCCGAAGTGGTGGAATTGGTAGACACGCTATCTTGAGGGGGTAGTGACCTACGGTCGTGCCGGTTCAAGTCCGGCCTTCGGCACCAAATTCTAGT